>NZ_JBFODQ010000045.1:0-32074 GCF_040908355.1 Aeromonas sp. R2-2
GGGGCCACCGGCGTGACCTGCTCTGGCCCCGCCTTGAGCAAGTTGGGATGACGGTAGAAACGGTGAAAACTGTGGGTGGTCTTGTGATACGCCCGTCTGGGTGGCACCAGCAAGCGGTGCTCGGCCAATATCCGAAACAGCCTGTCCCGCCCTACCTTGAGCCCGTCATCATCCTGACCCTGCAGCAGATAATGCAGCTTGCGAGTGCCCACCCGCGGTTGTCGCAGTCGAACCTGACGCACGAAGCGCACCACCTGCCATCCCTGTGCATGGCGCTCGTCGGCGACCCGATTGCGCTTGTAGTAAGCCTGCCGGCTTATCCCCAGAAACAGGCAAGCCCTGACAATGCTCAGCCTCTCGACTTGCCGCTGCGAGAGGACTTGCTGGGTCGCTTTTTTACGATGGAGACGCCGTAGTCATTCTTCAGTACATCGACGACGGCCTCAAAGAACTGGGCCTTCTGACTCATCAGCGCCAGCTGCTGCTCGAGTTCCTTGATACGCTGTTCGGGCGTCTGGTTGTCGGGGTCTGGCATGGTGATGCTCCTGCCGGCACGAACAGAAGCCCCCTGGCTCCAATCTTGCCGACCATGTTTACGCAACCATACCAGAATGGTCGAATTGCCCTGAATGCCATATCGGGCTTGTGCTTGCTGGCAACTGAGCTCGCCTTTTTCAATCTGCTCGACCAGCGCCAGTTTAAAAGTCAGCGAGTAATCGCGCTGTGTCCGTTTCACACCTTGTCCCATCGGGTTCTCCATTTATTGGGGGGAAAGGTGTAAACCATATTCAGGACGGGACAACGGGATCAAAAAAGCCGAACCCTGTGGTTCGGCTTTTTTATTCCGATTTAGCAACGGTATCGGGGATCAGAAGATCCCCTTGGCTTTGACCTTTTTCATATTCGCGACCTGACTCGAGAGATCCTCGATCAAAGGCTCTGCCTCCGTGCCAACCGCACTCTGTCGAGCGGGGGCACTGGCCAGTCGCTGGATCAATCTGTACTGCTCGCGGATCAGCCGGGATTGCTCTTCCAGTTGGCGAGAGAGCAGCTGGATACTGCTGGCAAGGGGAGCCAGATCCTGCTCGGCCCCTGCTGATGGCAGCTTGCCAGCGATGGCTTCGGCCAGCTGGTCATGATCCAGCGCTGCAGGCAGTCCCTGTCTGAGTTCATCCCACATCTCGGCGGGTTGCTGCTCGCCAAGCCGGCTGACAATCTCGTCCACCAGGGATGTGGTATCACTCTGCCCCAACTGAGGTGCGAGCCTGGCCACAATCTCGTCGATCATCACATCTGCGGCAGGCTGCGCCTCGCCAGCGACCTCCCCCAGATTGAAACCACAGCTGGCAAAGGCATGACGCAGGGTGGTCATGCTCACCTGCTCCGGCCCCAGCGCATTGGCAATCGCTTTGCAGAGGTTGGGCGCCAGCACGTACATGAACATGCCGGAAAGATAGATATCCTTGTGGAAACGGCTCTTGGAGAAGTCAAACTCCTCGGTGCCCTCCTGGATCTTTCGCGCCCGTTGATACCAGTTCTGCAATACCCCGACCGCATAGCGATCAGACTCCAGCGCACCCGGATCCATGTAGATGGAGAAGGTCATGCGCTTGAGTTGACTACTCATCGTCAACCTCGGCCATCACAGGCGCTTCGCGATAGACTTCATCCTCTTCCGTGGTGTAGAGGCAGATTTCACGAGCCAGCGCGGACTGGGCATCGTCCAGCAGCTCGACACGGTCACCCAGGGTGGGATAGGCCGCCTTGATCGCTTCATAAATCAGGGATGCGCCGCCACCGACCAGATAGACACGGTTCGGGTTCTTGGCGAACTTCTTCGCTTCATGTGCAACCTGAGTGCCCAGCTCGTCGATCTTGTTTTGCATCTTCTCGAGGATCTTGGGGATCTGGCTCTCGTCGTTCACCACATCGCGTACAAAGCTCATGTCGTGACGACGCTTGATAAACTCGTTGGCCACCAGATAGCTGGAGTCGCTGTCTGCTGCGGCCAGTGCCTTGCGGGTAGCGTCGGTCACCATGGAGACACCGATCTCGTTGTTACCGTAGACATCGGAGACATCATCAAACTCACCGACGATGATCCCCATATCCAGAGTGGTGCCGCCACAGTCGATCACCAGAGTCTTGGTGAACTCGTTGCAGCCTGAACCAATCAGACGGGAGAGCGCAGCAGGCAGACTCTCCGGCATCACTTCGACACTGACGATATTGAACAGCTCGCCCTTGTTAAGGGTGATCGGACGCATCAGGTTGCGGCGTTTCTTCTCGATCTTCTCTTCGTTACGCTGGCAATCGTCCGGGTTGTAAAACTCGGTGATGGGCAGGGTTACGGTGATGGCGACATCGCACGGCGTCACACCGGTCTGCAACAGGGCATGATGCACGGAGAGCAGGTTGAGATCGTCATACTGGTACTCCACATGGGTGGTAGCCAGAGACTTGTCGGAGGTCGCGTCGTAGGTGTACTTGGTGTTACCTATCTCGTAGTTGTAGATCTTCTTGTCTTTACGCAATGCGGCGCTCTTCCAGTCCTTGCGAAAGGAGTTGGGAGAGATGATGGTCTTGAGCACCTTGTTCTCAATCCAGCTCACCTTGACGTTGGTCGAGCCATCATCGATGGCCATTTTCATTACTTCAGACATGAGGAAACACCTGTTAATAGATCAGAAATGGGTCCGATTGCCTTGCCTTATGCCTTTGGCAAGGCGATCGAACCAATAGATACACGGGGTAAAAGGGCGACAAGTTTAATGGGTTTCTAAAATCCGGTGAAGCAAATGATTAAATCCGGAAGGATCTTCCGCGGGCCAGGCGTGGTGGCCGTTGGGAGTGTGGATGGTGGCGTTGGGCAGGGCGGCAAACTGCTCTACCCGTTTCGCCAGCGGCAGGTAGTCATGACTGGTGGAGATGATGGCCACCGGCTGCCAGATAGCGCCGAGCCGGGCCCGTACCGACCAGCCGGGTAACGCCTCCAGCAGCGCCTTGTAGGTTTTCTTTTTATTGCGCACGAAACGCAGCCGGAAGGTGTGGCGCACCTGTGCCAGATCCGGGCCCGGGAAGAGCTCGCGTCCCAGCCACCAGGCGAGCGGGCGCATGCCAAACCAGCGCAGCCACTTGAGGCGCTGGGCGTAACGCTCCTGCTCTTTGGGTGTATCCAGCAGAAACTCGCTAAAACCGTTGACCAGCACCAGCCCCTGCACCTTGTGGGGCAGTTGCAGCGCCAGCTCCAGCGCTACCATGGCCCCCAGCGACAATCCCACGACCCAGGCGGGTTCTGGCTGTGCGTCGAGCCAGTTCACCACATCGGCTGCCAGGGTCGCCACATCGAACGGCCCCTCCAGCATGCTCTGGCCGTGGCCGCGCAAGTCCAGCGCCACCACCCGGTAGTGTTCGGAAAACCGTTCGATCTGCGCCTGCCAGTCGAGGCTGGAGGAGCCCAGCCCGTGCAGCAGCAACAGCAAGGGGCCCTCCCCCGCACTGCGCAGGGCAAGACCGTTGAATTTCATCACCTGATTGCGGCGCATCAGTGTATTGCCTCTCGACTCATCACCTGAACCATCTCTTGTTGTTATGTTGCCCGTGGTTATCCTGCCACGGCACGGCGCCCAATCAGCCTTCGCTGACCAGACTCACCGCCTTGATATAAGCGTAGATCTGCTGCTCCGGCGCCAGCGCCAGCCGCCTGGCGGAGCGGCTGGTGATCCGGGCCAGCAGTATCTGCTCACCCAGCGCCAACTGCAACAGGGTCTGGCCGGGGCGCACCTCGCGCACCGCCAGCAGACGGGTGACGAGACAGTTGGAGAGACTGGAGTGCTCGATGGGGGCGGTGGCGATCACCACATCGCGCCCCGCCACCTTGATCTGCAAAGGGCCACTCTCGTCCGGCACATGGGTCATGGTGACCCGCAACTGCTGCTCACCAAGCTGCAGGGTCGCCATCTGCTCCCCTTCATCGTAGTGAGAGAGGGTCGCATCCAGCATCACCCCGGCATCGTCACGGCTGGCGAGCGAGAGATCGGTGCGGGCGAAAATCTCGCTCGGCCGGCCTTGCGCCTCCACCCTGCCACTTTCCAGCAGCACCAGCTGATCGCAGAGCAGGCTCACCTCCTCCATGGCGTGGCTGACGAAGATCATCGGGATACCGCTCTCCTGCTGCAACCCCTTGAGCACATGGGCCTGATGGATGCGGCTGCGCCGATCGAGCGCAGAAAAAGGCTCATCGAGCAGCAGCAGATCAGGCTCGGCCAGCAGCGCCCGCCCCAGCGCTACCCGCTGGCGTTGACCGCCAGAGAGGGCATGGGCAGGCAGCCCCAGCAGATCGGCAAAACCGAGCCGAGCCGCCAGCGCTTCGGGCTGCCAGCGCCCTCGCCCCTTGCGGGCCGCCAGTTGCAGATTGCCGAGCACCGTCAGATGGGGGAAGAGGCGCGAGTCCTGAAACACCAGCCCGATCCGGCGCGCTTCGGGCAGAAGTTGAGCATACTCCCGATCGCGCCACCGCAAGCGATCCCCGCTTCGGCGATCGAGTCCGGCGATGATGCGCAGCAGTGTGCTCTTGCCGCAGCCGGAGGGGCCGAACAGGCCGAGGATCCCCCCCAGCTCGAGGGTCAGTGCGCAATCGAGGGTAAAGGGGTCAAACTCGCGCCGAACATAGAGGTTCAGGGCATGGCGGTGCGGCTCGTTCACTGGCGGCATAGTGGCGGGCTGGTTCATCCAAACACTCTCCGCTGTCTGCGCTGCAGCACACCATAGACCAGCACCAGCATCACCAGCGAGAAGGCCATCAAGCCGCCCGCCAGAATATGGGCGTTCTGGTAATCCATCGCCTCCACATGATCAAACAAGGCGATGGAGAGCACCTGGGTCTCGCCGGGGATATTGCCGCCAATCATCAGCACTACGCCAAACTCCCCCAGGGTGTGGGCAAAGCCGAGCGCCGCCGCCATCACAAAGCTGGGCAGGGTCATCGGCAAGATGATGTGGAAGAAGCGCTCCAGTGGGCCAAGCCCCAAAGTAGCGGCGGCCTCCAATTCCTTGTTGCCCATGTTGACGAAGGCGGAGGTGAGCGGCTGCACCACGAACGGCAGCGAATAGAGGATGGAGGCAAACAGCAGGCCGAGAAAGCTGAAGGCAAGAGGGGCACCAAAGGTGTCGCGCCACCAGGCGCCGAAGCCATATTCAGGGGAGAAGGCGAGCAGCAGATAAAAACCCAGCACTGTGGGGGGCAGCACCAGCGGCAGCGCCACCAGCGCCTCCACCAGCGGCCGCAGCCGATTCTGACTGCGCGACAGCCACCAGGCCAGCGGCGGAGCCAGCAACAGCAAAATCGCTGTGGTACTGGCCGCAAGCTTCAGAGTGAGCCAGACCGCCAGCAGATCCCCTTCACTCATTGCCGACCTCCCGGTTGATAAATGCCTCCAACGGCATGGTCTCCATCCTTATTGCAAAGAGTGGCCGACCCGAAGGCCGACCACTCAGGGTATTGCGTCAACCTCTTATTGGGGCAAGGCATAGCCCGCAGCCTTGATCTGCGCCTGACCCGGCCCCTTGAGCCAGGCGACCAGCGCCTCGACCGCGGCGCCTTTCTTCAATACCAGCCCCTGCTGTTCGATGGGCGGATAGAAGTCGGCAGGCACTGCCCAGGCTTCGGTGGTCTTGCCCGCTTCCACCAGATTGGCCCAGGCGACAAAGCCCAGCTCGGCATTGCCGGTGTCGACAAATTGCCAGGTCTGGCCGATGTTGGCGCCGGTCAGCAACCGGTACTGCTTGGGATCGATTTTGAGATGGGTGAGGGTCGCCATGGCGGCAGCACCATAGGGGGCGGTACGGGCATTGGCGATGGCGAGGTTGCCTTTCCAGCTGCGCAGGGTCGCCTCGTCAGGGGCCGGCCCTCCTTTCTTCCACAGCCCCAGCTGGCCGATGGCGTAGGTGAAGCGATCGCTCCCCTTGCCCTCTTTTTCCAGCTTCTCGGGGGTCGCCGCATCGGCGGAGAGGAAGAGATCGAACGGTGCGCCGTGACTGATCTGGGTGTAGAGCACTCCGGTGGCGGCAGACGAGATAGCCAGGGTGTGGCCGGTCTTGGCGGTAAACTCCTTGCCAATACGCTCGATGGTTCCCTTGAAGTTGGCAGCCACAGCCACCTTCACTTCATCAGCCTGCACGGCACCGGTATGCAAGGTGGCGGCGCAGACGCCGGCGATGACAACAGATAACAGCGGTTTCATTCCCTTTCTCCTGATGGGGCCCGCACATCCGCGCCCCTTGGCGGGGCCGTGGTTCCCGTTGAACCTGCGCCCCTCGTGATGAACAGGTCAGGCTTGCCAGCGGGCAGCGGCGGCGTTGTCGCTCTCCTTGGCCTCGACCCAGCGTTGCACACCCTCGGCAGTCAGCTCTTTTTTCCAGAACGGTGCCCGGGTTTTCAAGAAATCCATGATGAAGCGACAGGCATCAAAGGCTGCGTCGCGGTGGGCACTACTCACCGCCACCAGCACGATCTGATCGCCAAGCCACAACTCGCCGATACGATGAATGAGGGTACACTCCTGCAGCGGCCAGCGGCGACGGGCCTCCTGCACGATATCGGCCAGCGCCTTCTCGGTCATACCGGGGTAGTGCTCGAGGGCCAACCCCTTCACTTCCTCCCCCTGATTGAAGTCGCGAACCTTGCCAACGAAGGTGACGATGGCGCCACTGTCGGGGCGGGTGGCGAGACGGGCATATTCGTCCGCCAGCGAGAAATCCTCCCGCTGGACCAGAATGCGATCGGTCATGGTTGCCTCGCTCATCCTTAACCTCCGGTCACCGGCGGGAAGAAGGCCACCTCATCGCCATCATTGATGGGGGTATCGAGGGGCACCAGGGTCTGGTTGACCGCCACCAGCAGCTTGCCTGCTTCCAGCGCCAGCGCCCACTTGTCGCCGCGCTCACAGAGCGCCGCGCGCAGTTGTTCGGCGGTGGCGTAGTCGCACGGCAGGTTCAGCTCGTCACACGCTACCAGCTCTCTTACTTGCGCAAAAAACAGTACCTTGATCATGCTTGTTCCCCACTCGTTGAGCCCAACTGAAAATGGCCAGACTTGCCGCCTTTTTTCTCTACCAGCCGCACCTGTTCGATCACCATGTCCTTTTGCACCGCCTTGCACATGTCGTAGATGGTCAACGCCGCAACAGATGCCGCCGTCAGCGCCTCCATCTCCACCCCGGTCTTGCCGGAGAGCTTGCAGATAGTGCGGATATGCACCCGATTCTGCTCGGGCAGCGGCACTATCTCCACCTCGACTTTGGTCAAGGCCAGCGGATGGCAGAGGGGGATCAGATCGGAGGTCTTCTTGGCGGCCATGATGCCGGCGATGCGGGCGGTGGCGAACACGTCACCCTTGTGGTGCTGGCCGCTCAGGATCAGCGCCAGCGTCTCGGGGGCCATGGCAACAAACGCCTCGGCACGGGCTTCACGCTCGGTCACCTGCTTGTCGGTCACATCCACCATATGGGCTTCGCCGCTCTGGTTCAGATGCGTCAGGTTGGGCTGGGTCTGCTTGGGATCGGTCTGGTTCATCGCTTGCTCTCAGAGGTGGGAGACAAAGTTGCACGGCTTGGTGCGGGCATCGAGCTGATCGCGGATCAGTTGCTCCCAACCCAGCTGGCAAGCGCCGGTGGAGCCGGGCAGACAGCAGATCAGGGTGCGATTGGCGAGTCCCGCCAGCGCACGGCTCTGCATGGCGGAGCCTTTAATCTCGGCAAAAGAGAGTTGACGGAACATCTCGCCAAAACCCTGTACGGTGCGCTCGAACAGCACACCGACCGCTTCCGGTACCCGGTTCTGTTCATTGAAGCCGGTACCGCCGTTAATCAGTACCACCTGCACCCCCTCATCGGCGATCCACTCGCTCACCCGCGCCCGGATGCGAAACAGGTTGTCCGGGCAGAGCGCCCGATCGGCCAGCTGATGGCCCGCGTCGGTAAGGGCCGAGACCAGATAGTCGCCTGAGCTGTCATCGGCGGCAGTGCGGCTGTCGGAGACCGTCAGCACGGCGATCTTGAGGGGAATAAATGCGTTGTGTTTCTGTCCCATCGGGCAGCTCCTTGTGGCTATGGGCCGTCAACGAGGCAGGAAGAGAAGGGGTATGAGAGGCCAGCTGTCAGGGCGCAAAAACGGACGCAGACAGAGGTGACCAACTTGCTCAAGCGTGTGACGGCGGGCTGATTCTATCAAAGGTTTCACGAGATATGGGATTTAAAAGACACACAAATCTGATGCTTGTCCCATATATGAACAAAACGCAGGCCGGGCAAACCCGGCCTGTCGTCGCAGGATCAGAACCCTTTCACCCCGGTCATGTCGGGCAGCTGGTGAGCTATCCCCTTGTGACAGTCGATGCAGGTACTTTCACCACTGGCCAGATTGGTAGAGTGCATCTTGGCGGCACGCTGCCCCTGCAGGGAGAAGTCCATGTACTCGAAGTTGTGGCAGTTGCGGCACTCGCGCGAATCGGTCTCTTTCATCCGCTGCCACTCCCGCTCCGCCATCTCGCGTCGGTGCGACTCGAACTTCTCGCGGGTATCCACCTTGCCGGTGATCATGCCCCACAACTCCTTGGAAGCCTGCACCTTGCGGATGATCTTGTAGGTCCACTCATGGGGCACGTGGCAATCCGGGCAGCTGGCCCGCACGCCGGAGCGGTTGGCGTAGTGGATGGTATCGCGGTACTCCTCGTACACGTTGTCCTTCATCTCGTGACAGCTGGTGCAGAAGGCCTCGGTGTTGGACGCTTCCATGGCAGTATTGAAACCGCCCCAGAAGATCACGCCGCCAAAGAAGCCCATCAGCAGAATGACCCAGAGAGCCGCCTTCGACGGTGACTTGAAGGTGGTCCACAGACGCTGGATAAAGCCGGGTAATTTCATCTATGGATTCCTCAGTTCAGCGCTTCAACCGGTTTAAAGGTATTTTCCACCAACGGCTTGGCATCCGCTTGCGGCACATGGCACTGCAGGCAGAAGTAGCGACGCGGCGACACTTCACCCAGGGTCAGGCCGTCGCGGGTCTCGAAGTGAGTCGGGCTGATCTTGGGGGCCTTCATGGCGCTGGCATTCTTGAAGCTGTGGCAAGCCAGACACTTGTTGACCTTGGTATCCACCTCGTAGTTGCGAATGTCGTGGGGGATCAGCGGCGGCTGATGCATGTACTGGCGATCATAGGGCGCGCCATCCTTGCGGAAGTTTTTCAGGGGCGCGGCGGTGGCATCGGTCACCAGATCGGTGGCGCCACGCTCGGACTTGAGGCCACCGGTACTGTTGGTGATCTCGGGGGCCGCTGCCATCAAGGATCCCGCCATCAGGCAGGCCAGCATTGCTCCAATCAGCTTTTTCATTATTTGTTCTCCGACGTTTTTTCTGCCTTGACGGCAAAACCTACAGTGATTTCAAAAACTTGTTCCGCGCAGACATCGATGCAGCGGCCACAGTTGGTACACTCCTGAGCCGCAATCAAGGGCCCGTGACCGCGCTTGGCACCATGAACAGGCCCGCGCAGGATGGGGCGCTCCGGGCAGACCGCATAACAATCCATGCAGTTGTTGCACCGCTCGCGCCCCTTGGCAGAAATCTTGATAAATCCGACCCGGTTGACCAGGGCATAGAAGGCCCCCACCGGACAGAGATGACCGCACCAACCCCGCTCAACCACGAAAAGATCGAACAGGAACAGCGCTGCAAGCAGGGCCCAGCCCGCCCCCATGCCCAACAGCAGACCGCGCATGGCGAGCGACACCGGATTGACCAACTCCCACGCCATCACCCCGACCACCGCTGGCAACACCAGCACCATGGCCAGCAGCCAGTAGCGGGTCGCACGGCTGAACTGGCCATTACCCTTGAGGCCAAGGCGCCCCCTGAGCCAGGCTGCGGCATCCGTGATGAGGTTGACCGGACAGACCCAGGAGCAGAACACCCGCCCACCGACCAGCCAGTAACCGGCCAGCACAATGGCAGCCCCCAGCCAGAGGGTGGTGAT
The DNA here is from genome assembly GCF_040908355.1 of Aeromonas sp. R2-2. NCBI lineage: Bacteria > Pseudomonadati > Pseudomonadota > Gammaproteobacteria > Aeromonadales > Aeromonadaceae > Aeromonas > Aeromonas sp. R2-2. Next base: position 10,030 of record NZ_JBFODQ010000045.1, read on the forward strand.
GGGCCAGTGACCCGCCGCCAGCGACTGCAACAGCGTGAGGGGATCGGTCAGCGGCACCGTCTCCAGCAACAGCGAGCTGGAGAGGTTGCCCTTGAGGATCCAGATACCCGCCAACGGCCCCAGCAAAAACAGCCCGAGCACGCTGAACTGACTCAGCCGACGCAGCAACAGGAAGCGGTGGGAACGCCACCACCCCAGCTTGATGCGAGCATCTTCCCCCGGATAACGACTCATAACCCCTCCGGTTTGCGGGTGGGCAGGGTGAGCCTGTCGCCGATGAGCGACTTGTTCCCCGCCTTGGCCTTCTCTTCCCAGCCGAGTCGGTAGTGATGACCCAGCTCACCTTTGGCGAGCTGACGTGGCACCACCTTGATGGCCGCTTCCTCCAGAACGCAGGCATGCTCGCACTTGCCACAGCCGGTACAGACATCGCTGTGTACCGTGGGCAGGAACATGGCGTGTTTGCCGGTACGCTGGTTATGCTGCAGCTCAAGAGTGATCGCCTTGTCAATCAACGGGCAGACCCGATAACAGACATCGCAGCGCAGACCCAGATAGTTGAGACAGGTCTCGTGATCGATGAGCACTGCTACCCCCATCCGGGCCTGATCGATGTCGGTCATCTGCTGATCCAGCGCCCCGCTCGGGCAGGCCACCACGCAAGGGATGTCATCACACATCTCGCAGGGCACGGCACGCGCCTTGAAATAGGGGGTGCCAGTGGTCACAGGGGCAAACAGCCGGGCGAGCTTGAGGGTGTCGTAGGGGCAGGCCTCAACGCAGAGCCCGCAACGCACGCAGGCGCCGAGGAACTCTGTTTCATCGAGAGCGGCGGGCGGACGCAGCGCCTGGGCAGGCACGGCTTGTGCCTGCTGGCGGGCCACACCACCGAGCCCCACGCCAAGCAGGCCCACACCGCAGGCCCCCTTGGCCATGTCGGCCAAAAACTGGCGACGACTACGACTCATCTCGTACTCCCCCGCCTTAAGCCTTCATCACCTTGACGGCGCACTTCTTGTAATCGGTCTCTTTCGAGAGCGGATCGGTGGCGTCCAGGGTCAGCTTGTTGACCAGCTGGCTCGCATCAAAGAAGGGCATGAAGACCAGTCCTTTCGGCGGACGGTTGCGACCACGGGTCTCGACACGGGTCTTCACCTCACCACGGCGGGAGGAGACGATCACCTCTTCACCACGACGCACGCCGCGGGCCTTGGCATCGTCCGGGTGCATAAACAGCACCGCATCCGGGAAGGCGCGATAGAGCTCGGGCACCCGACGGGTCATGGTGCCGGTGTGCCAGTGCTCCAGCACGCGACCGGTGGAGAGCCACAGGTCGTACTCTTTATCCGGCGACTCGGCGGCGGGCTCGAACGGCAGGGCGAAGATGACCGCCTTGCCATCGGGCTTGCCATAAAAACGTACCCCCTCGCCCGCTTTCACATAGGGGTCGAACCCTTCACGGTAGCGCCACAGGGTCTCTTTGCCATCTACCACAGGCCAGCGCAGACCACGGGCTTCGTGGTACTGATCGAACGGAGCCAGATCGTGACCGTGGCCACGACCGAAGGTGGCGTACTCTTCGAACAACCCTTTCTGGACGTAGAACCCGAAGTGCTCGGCCTCGTCGTTCAGCAGACCTTTGCTCTGCTCTTTCGGGAACTGGTTGACCTGACCGTTGGCATAGAGCACGTCGAACAGGGTTTTGCCCTTCACTTCCGGCATCTTGGCAATCAGCTCAGCCGGCCACACTTCCTCAACCTTGAAGCGCTTGGAGAACTCCATCAGCTGCCACAAGTCGGACTTGGCCCCTTCCGGTGCCTTCACCTGCTGGTGCCAGAACTGGGTGCGGCGCTCGGCGTTGCCGTAGGCCCCCTCTTTCTCCACCCACATGGCAGTGGGCAGGATGAGGTCAGCGGCCTGGGCCGTGACGGTCGGGTACGGATCGGAGACCACGATGAAGTTGCGCGGATCGCGATAACCAGGCAGGCGATCGGTATTCATGTTGGGGCCGGCCTGCATGTTGTTGTTGCACATCACCCAGTAGGCGTTGAGCTTGCCGTCCTTGAGCATGCGATCCTGCAGCACGGCGTGGAAACCCACCTTGTCGGGAATGGTCCCCTCCGGCAGTTTCCAGATCTGCTCGGCAATGGCGCGGTGCTTGGGCTCGGTCACCACCATGTCGGCAGGCAGACGGTGGGCAAAGGTACCCACTTCACGCGCGGTGCCACAGGCAGAGGGCTGGCCGGTCAGTGAGAAAGGACCATTACCCGGCTCGGAGATCTTGCCGGTCAGCAGGTGGATGTTGTAGCAGAGGTTGTTAGCCCAGACGCCACGGGTATGCTGGTTGAAACCCATGGTCCAGTAGGAGACCACCTTCTTGCCCGGATCGGCATAGAGCTTGGCCAGCTTTTCCAGCTTCTCTTTGGAGACGCCGGAGAGCTTGGCGACCGACTCCACATCGTAATCCGCCACGAACTTGGCAAACTCCTCGAAGGTCATCGGAGTGGCATCGCCGCTGTCCGGGTTCTTCGCTTTCTGCTGCAGCGGATCGGTCGGGCGCAGGCCGTAACCGATGTCGGTGACCCCCTTCTTGAACACGGTGTGCTTGTTGACGAAGTCCCAGTTCACCTTGTCATTCTGGATGATGTAGTTGGCGACATAGTTGAGGATCGCCAGGTCGGTCTGTGGGGTGAACACCATGCCGTTGTCCGCCAGCTCGAAGCTGCGGTGCTCGAAGGTAGAGAGCACGTGCACCTGCACATCCGGGTTGGAGAGACGGCGATCGGACATCCGCGACCAGAGGATGGGGTGCATCTCGGCCATGTTGGAGCCCCACAGCACGAACGCATCGGCCTGCTCGATATCGTCGTAGCAGCCCATCGGTTCGTCCATGCCGAAGGTACGCATGAAGCCGACGACCGCAGAGGCCATGCAGTGACGGGCATTGGGGTCAATGTTGTTGGAGCGGAAACCGGCCTTCATCAGCTTGGCGGCAGCGTAACCTTCCCAGACGGTCCACTGGCCGGAGCCGAACATGCCGACAGCGGTCGGCCCCTTCTCTTTCAGGGTCGCCTTGAACTTCTCGGCCATGATGTCGAACGCCTGATCCCAGCTGATGGGGGCGAAGTCGCCATCCTTGTCGAACTGGCCGTTCTTCATCCGCAGCATCGGCTGGGTGAGGCGATCCTGGCCGTACATGATCTTGGAGAGGAAGTAGCCCTTGATGCAGTTGAGGCCACGGTTGACCGGCGCATCGGGGTCGCCCTGAGTCGCCACGACCCGACCATCCTGAGAGCCCACCAGCACGGAGCAGCCGGTACCGCAGAAGCGGCAGGGAGCCTTATCCCAATGGATGGCTGTCTTGTCGGTACTGGTGATGAGATTGGCTGCCAGCGTGGGGGCACTGACACCGGCCACGGCTGCGGCAGCTGCCACCGCGTTGGCCTTCATAAAGTCGCGTCGACTCAGCTTCATGGCATATCCTCGCATTGCTTATCGCGTAATAGTTGTCGAATCTGTCGAACGGGAGCCAGCCATCAGCGGCAGAGGGCACGCCCGGCATCCCATCACTCTTTTCAGTGACCGCCCAGTTCATCGAACTGGTGGTAAATCAGGGCGGCTGAGAGCACGCCCGGCATCGCCTGTATCGCATCAATGGCCGCCATGATCGGCCGCTGGCTCGGACCTTCCAGGGTCACGACCAGCTTGCCCTCGTCACTGACGGCGTGGATCTCGGCCCCTTCAAGGGCGCCAATCTGCTCAGCGAGCTGATGGCGCAAAGGGGGCTGGGTCAGCACCACCAGACTCGATACATGGAACTCCTGATCCATTGTGGCTTCTGTGTCACACGGCTTCTGACTCATTCTGACTCCTGCTTGAGGGTGGGCTGACTCGCACCACCGGATGGGGCGGCTCGCCCGTCGACCTTGATGCTGCCAACTGGACAATCCTGCACACAGGCGCCGCAGCCATTACAGCGATCCGGCTCGACCGTCGGGGTGGGCACACGCCCCAGCACCGGAATAAAACGAATGGCATTGGGCTCACAGCTGTCCTGACAGCGCTGGCAGAACACCTGACCATTGGCCAGACAGTTGGCCTCGATATGGGCCTTGTAGTGCCAGGGGGACTCGCTGGTCGGGCGAAACACAGGCGCCTTGCAGACCGTGGCGCACTCGGTGCAGAAGGTGCATTCGCCACGCTGGAAATCGACCACCGGAAAACCGCCCTCGCCATTCACCAGGATCTGCTCCGGACAGGCCGCCAGACACTCCCCGCAGCGGGTGCAGTCGGCGACAAATGCCGACCAGTTGACTGACCAGGGCAACTGCACCGGCGGTTCGGCAGTTCTCAGCCGCCCCCGGAACAGGCCGCGGCGGGCAAGATCGATCTCATCCGGCATGTTGACTCCTGTTCTGGTGAAAAAGGGGACAGTCCGAGTCCATGATTGGCATTCTTGATACCAATTATAAGAGTGGGTGTATATTGCGGCCCTGACAAGGTAAGGGATATACCACCAGGGAGATAAACAGGGGGGATTTTTGCGCCAGATCAAAGCCTTGCAGCGCAATAAAAATGGAGGTATCGGTTAAAATACCTCCATGTGAGGATTGCTATTTAATCGTTGGCGATTTTTTGCGGTTATCCGCCGATCGAGGCGAGATGAGGGGTGATACCGGCATTGCCCTCATGGAGACGATGGGTAGCACTCTTGCCCGCCAGTGCCGCGCGAATGCGCTGTTGCAGCTCATCGGATTGTGCATCTGCGCCGAGCAGATCCCGCAGGTCGATACCGTTGTCGCCAAACAGGCACAGATGCAGCTTCCCCAGCGAGGAGACCCGCAGCCGGTTGCAACCGGCACAGAAATCCTTGCTGTAGGGCATGATGAGCCCCACCCCACCCTGCGATTCCGGATGCATGAATACCTGCGCCGGACCGTCATCCGTGCCCCGCAACTGCTGCACCCAGCCGCTCTCCAGCAAGCGCTGTTTAATCTGTTCGCCGCTGACATGGTGGTCACGAAACAGGGTATCCATCTCGCCGGTCTGCATCAGTTCGATAAAGCGCAGCTCGATAGGCTTGTGCCTGATCCAGCCCAGAAAGGCATCGAGCTGGTAGTCGTTGAGCCCCTTGAGCAGCACCGCATTGATCTTCACCGATTTGAAACCGGCGGCCAGTGCCGCTTCGATCCCCTCCATCACCTCCGCCAGCTTGTTCTCACCGGTGATCTGGTGAAACTGGCGCGGGTCGAGACTGTCGACACTGACATTCAGCGCGTTGAGTCCGGCATCAAACCACTCCTGGGCCCGCTCCTTGAGGCGATAGCCGTTGGTGGTCATGGCGACCTTCTCGATACCCGGGGTGGTGGCAATCACCTTGACGATCTCGGTGAAATCGCGGCGCAAGGAGGGCTCGCCCCCCGTGATACGCACCTTGCGGGTGCCCATGGCGGCAAAACCGCTGACCACACGGCGGATCTCGTCAATCGAGAGAAAGGGTTGACGCCCCGCTTTGTGACCTTCGGGGGGGCGATAACCGTCAGGCAGGCAATAGGTGCAACGGAAATTGCACACATCGGTGACTGACAGACGCAAATAGTAAAAACGACGGGAAAAACCATCTTCAAGTGGCAACATAAACACCTTTCCAAATACGGGAGGCCAGGGCATTTCTTTCCTGACCCTTACAGCTCGACGATTGTGTTCAACTGTCGGCTGACGGCTGGTTTCCCCCTATCGCTAGGACGTAGGCAAAACCGCTCGGAGTTCATCTAGTTTTTCGATGCTAACACAAGTTGGAGTACACTCCCACGCATCTTGCGGGGTCCTTATCACTATCCAGAGGTGCGCATCAGTATGGGAAAACGGCTCAGGGTCCATTCGGTCAGCAGTGCGATTGGCCGCGCCATGGTGTTGATCCTCTTCATGGCCAGCCTGATCGCGCTGGTCGCCATGGTCACCCTCTTCTACTCGGTACCCGATGCCAAGGCGATCAACCTCTCCGGTTCGCTGCGGATGCAGGCCTACCGGATGGCCTACGAAATCGAGCGGGGCGACAGCGTGCTGGGGCGCCTCTCCCAGTTTGAAGAGACCCTGCACGCCGAAGAGCTGCAGGAGACCCAGCGCTGGATCACGCCCGCCTCCCTGCGTCGCACCTATGGCGAGGTGCTTAGCCAATGGCAGGTGATGCGCCAGCACATCGAGGATCGCACCCCCAGACGGTACACCGATAACACCGAGCAGTTTGTGGCAGCCATCGACAATTTCGTCAATCAGATGCAGTACCACGTGGAATTCAAGGTGCGGATGCTGGCGCTGGCGGAGGGGCTCGGCCTGCTGGCGATCATCACCATCGCCTGGTTCACGGTGCGCTTCACTCGCCAGCAGGTGGTCGCCCCCCTCAACCAGCTGGTCTACTGTGCCCGCCAGATCCAGCGGCAAGATTTCGATCTCCAGCTGCCCGCCCACGGCGAAAATGAGCTGGGGGAGCTGTCGCGCGCCTTTGTCACCATGGCGGACGAGCTGGGCAAACTCTATCGGGAGCTGGAGAACAAGGTGGAAGAGAAAACCGCCAAGCTGCAGCAGGCCAACGACACCCTTTCGTTTCTCTACTCGACCGCCCAGAAGCTGCACGCCGCCCCGCTCAGTACCCGCACGCTGATCAAGCTGCTGGACCGCGCCGCCGCCCACCAGCATATCGACCACATCCGGCTGACCCGCTTCGAGCACAATGCCATGCCGGTCTACATCTCGGGGCGCACCGGCTGGCCCGGCGACCTCGATGCGGTCGCCAGCTTCTATCTGCAGATGGATGAGCAGGAGTTCGGCCGCCTCGACATCATCAGCCAGCACCCCATCGACGAGCGGTTGATCAAAAACTTCACCATGCTGCTGGCCCAGGTGCTGCACAAAGACCAGACTCTGCTGCAACAGCAGCGGCTGCTGCTGATGGAAGAGCGGGCGGTGATCGCCCGGGAACTGCACGACTCGCTGGCGCAGGCCCTCTCCTATCTCAAGATCCAGTCCACCCTGCTCAAGCGCTCCTACGCCAAGGGGCAGCAAGAGAAAGCGCAGGAGGCGATGCAACAGATCGACGAAGGGCTCAGCAATGCCTATACCCAGCTGCGCGAACTGCTCGGCACCTTCCGTCTCACCATTGGCGATGCCAATCTGGGGGAAGCAATCCGGGTGATGCTCGATCAGCTGCAACCCCAGACCAAGGCCGAAATCCGGTTCCATTACGGACTGGCCGACAACGACCTGGAGGCGGGCCAGCATATCCACATTCTGCAACTGATCCGTGAGGCAGTGCTCAATGCCATCAAACATGCCAACGCGCAAGTGATTGATGTTAGCTGTGAGACCCTCGCCAGTGGTAACATCGAGGTTCAGATTTCAGATGACGGTGTCGGGATCGGACTCGCCAGCTCGGCGATCAACCATTACGGTTTGAGCATCATGAACGAGCGCGCCAGCAAACTGCACGGTCTGCTGACCATCAACGAGCAGCAACCACAAGGCACCTGCGTGCATCTGACCTTTCCCACCAGTCTAGCGAGAGACGCCTGATGGACGAGATGAAATACACAGTTTTGGTCGTAGATGACCATCCCCTCATGCGCAAAGGGATTGTGCAGTTGCTGGCTCTGGAAGAGAACATGGAGGTGACCGGTGAAGCCTCCAACGGCACAGATGCCGTGGCGCTGGCCAAAGAGTCCGAGCCGGACCTGATCCTGCTCGACCTCAACATGAAGGGGCTCTCCGGCCTCGATACCCTCAAGGCGCTGCGGGCCGAAGAGATCACCTCCCGGGTGGTGATCCTCACCGTCTCCGATGCTCGTCAGGATGTGGTTGCTTTGCTCAAGGCCGGTGCCGACGGCTACCTACTCAAGGATACCGAGCCTGATCTGCTGCTGGCCCAGCTGGCCGACGTGATGACCGGCAAGCAGATCCTGAGCGAACCGCTGCGCCCCTATCTCGAAAACATCTACGAGCTGGATCACCTGCAGCAGAAGCTGGAAAGCTTAACGCGTCGCGAAATGCAAATCCTGCGCGAAATTGCAAAAGGCCTATCCAACAAACAGGTCGCCTCGGTACTCCATATCTCCGAGGGAACGGTCAAGGTTCACGTGAAGAGCCTGCTGAAGAAACTCGAGGCGCAAAGCCGCGTGGAAGCGGCTGTCATGTATCTGGAGCAGCGCAACTAAGCGCCCTCAACCGCCGAAAAGCCACCCTCCGGTGGCTTTTTTCATTCTCTGGCACAGTCGCTGCATTGTCATATTCAGCAACTACTCAATGGAGGATGGAACATGAAACTACAACCTTTGGCACTGTTCCCCTTGCCTTCCCACATACTGCCGGGTGGCAAGCTTCCTCTGCGTCTGTTCGAGCCACGCCACCTGCAGATGCTCAAGGAGTCATTCATCAACGATCAGGGTTTTGGCATCGTGATGGAAGAGTCGACCACCTCGGGACAATCCGGCCGCATTCTGCCGGTGGGCACCCGGGTCAAGGTGACTGACTTCTACACCCTTAATGATGGCCTGCTGGGGGTGACGGTGCTGGGACTGGAGCGCTTCTGTATCCACGAGATGGAAACAGACGAGATGGGCCTGCGCCGGGCCAAGGTGGAGATGCTGCCCAACTGGCCGAGCACCCACTCAGATTTCAACGACAAGCTGCTGGTCAATCGCCTGCGGGAAGTGTTCGAGCAGTATCCGGAGCTTGATGAGCTCTATCCGGACAAGCGCTTTGAAGATGCCGCCTGGCTCTGCCAACGCTGGCTCGAGATATTGCCGATGCCGATTTATGAAAAGCAGATGCTGATTGCCAAACAAAACAGCGAAGCGGCCCGTAAATTTCTGCATCGCCTGATTTCACAATGACAAAAACAGCGTTGCAAAATGCAATTATTCCAACAATGAAAATGTGAAATTCGCATTTTGCGAGTGAGTAGGAACGCAGAACGCCATAACAAGAGAGAGCCGCTGCGCTAAACGGCCCAAATTGAACACAAAAGAGTCTAAAAAAGTTGGCACAGATTTTTCATATAGATTGATACAACCCGATTTATCCCGTGCTCTCTTCAGTATTTGCTGAAGAACTGGTCAACCCACAAAGTTGACCATTTTTTTTATCCGCGCGTCGGCAACCGCTGACCAAAGTGACGCTGCAAACACTCTCTCAGCCGTGACAAGGTGATGGGCTTGGCGAGAAAATCATCCATCCCCTGCGCCAGACAGCACGCCTTGTCCTCCGCCATCGCATTGGCCGTCAGGGCAACGATAGGCATGGTGCATCCCAACTCACGCAAGCGCCGGGTGGCTTCCAGTCCGTCCATCAGGGGCATCCGCATATCCATCAGGATCAGATCCGGGAGCTGCTCATCCACCTGCGCCAGCGCCTCCAGACCATTGGCTGCCAGCCGTACCTTGCCCACCAGTTTTTGCAGCATCAGCGACACCACCAACTGGTTCACCGGGCTGTCCTCCACCACCAGCACATCCAGTGGCAGTAGTGCCGAAGCCCCCTCCTCCCGCTGCGGCTGGCTATGGCAAGGCAACGCCATGCCAGGCAGTTCGAACCAGAAACAACTTCCCTTGCCCGGCTCGCTCTTCAGGCGGATCTCTCCCCCCATAAGCGTCACCAGACGCTTGCTGATGGCAAGACCGAGGCCGGTACCGGAAAAACGCCGGGTGGCCGAGTTGTCGACCTGGGAGAAGGGTTCAAACAGCAGCGCCTGATCCGCATCGGCGATCCCGATCCCGGTGTCGGAGACCGAGATAAGCAGCTTTTCATCCTGCCAACCCAGGTGCAGTGTCACCTGCCCCTGCTCGGTAAATTTGAGGGCGTTGTCCAGCAGATTGCCCATCACCTGTGACAAACGCATCGGATCCCCCTGCAACTCCCGGGGTACCGACTCATCGACCCGATAAACCAGCGCGATCCCCTTGGCCGCGGCACGGGTTTGCAGCGGCTCGACCAGAGATTGGCAAAGCTGGACGGGTTGCAGGGTCTCGCAGTGAAACACCAGGGTTTGCGACTCGATTTTCGAAAAATCGAGCACGTCGTCGATAATGGTTTGCAGCAATCTGGCCGAGTGGGTGGCATGACGCAGCAGGCTCTGTTGCTCCGGCGCCAGCTCGGCATGCTGCACCAGATCGAGCATCCCCAACACCGCATTCATGGGCGAGCGGATCTCGTGGGTCATCATGGCCAGAAACTGGGACTTGGCACGGTTGGCCGCTTCGGCCTCATCCCGTGCCCGCGCCAGCTCCTCTTCCCTACGGATCTGGTTGCTGATATCCCGGGCAGTGCCGCGATAACCGATAAACAGACCATCATGGTCAAAGCAGGGCTCGGCGCTCACTTCCATCCAGCAGGGGCCGTGTTGCAGCGCAACCTGCATCCGCACCCCTCGCACCGGCTGGCGCAGCTCCAAAAGCTGCAGGTATTTCTGGGCATCGCAGCTCTGCTTGTTGCAGACGTAGTCATAGAGGGTCGGCCGGGTCGCCTGCGGGGTCATCTCATCCAGATAACCCGGCTCAGAGGCATAACTGAGGCGATGCTCGGCATCTGTTTCCCAGAACCAGTCAGAGGCCATGGCGGCGAAGCTGCGAAAACGGCGTTCGCTCGCCTGCAGCGCTTCGGTTTTTACCGCGACTTGCTCCTGCAAGCGGGCCCGATAGGTGATGTTGACCAGCGCCTGGGCGATGAGCGGACGGCAACGCTCCATGGCGGCCTTGCTGGTGAGATCGAAGGTACCCGCCCGAGCGTGGCGGCAGATGAGGGTGGCGGTAAAACCGGGGGCCTGCAGCCCGGTCAGCATCACGCTGGCCCAGCCCGGCTCGCTCGCCAGCGGCGCCAGCTCAGGCAGCTGGGCGGGATCGTAAATCACCAGGGTTTCACCCGAGATGGCGCGGGCAAATGCCGGGGTCATGCGCCAGCTGCGGGCAGCGAGCATCGGCTCGGTACTGAGGTGGGTACTTCCCTGCTCCCCTTCCCAAGCCACCACATCCGCGTGCTCAAAACCGATAAAGGGTTTGAGCACCTGGATAAGGCTCTCCAGCACCTGCTCCAGCGTCTTGGCATCGGCGAGGGTGGCAACCCCACCCAGCAGGGTCTGGGACTCGTGACGATACTTGGCCTCGCGCTCGCGGCAACGCATAAGGTCGACCAGCGTGGTCTGCAATTTGTCGCCGAGGGCTTCCAGTTCACTGTTGCCAATCATCTTGTTGCCTGCTCTGTTATGTTCTGCCGACTCAACGGGTCAGGAAAATCACGCTCGATACCATCAGGTTGCCGTGGGCCAGCTCGCCATTGGGCAGCCGCCCCTGCTCGCCGAAGGTAAAGGGGGTGATAAAGGGGATCTTGCCGAGGCGAGCCTGGCTCTGCTCGACAAATTGGCACAACATATCACCTAGCGCCAAACGGCAACCAGCACAAAAGATGATGAGCGCGCCGATAGGCTGCAATTCCACATCGACCCCATACCCTGGCTCGACGCGCATGGCATTGAGGCTGCGCTGCAACAACCCTTCCTGACTGCTGTACATCAACAGCAGACGCTCCCCTTGCACCACATCGGTAAAGAGCCGCAGCCCGCCCTGTTCGGTCACAGCTTCGGGATGGGAGAGTTTGTAGTAAGGGATGCCATCCAGTGCTCCCACCTGACGAGCCAGCGGGGTGAGCGTGGTCTCCCGCAAAATCGCCCCTACCGGCCAGGGCTGCTCGCGCCCGCACCAGCGGGCATAGACCTCGGCAGCAGGCTGGTGATCGATGGTGAGTACCTCCCGCCCGTTGCAGGCTGTGATCTCGCCGCTGAATTCGGCAGGCACATAACCGGAGTGAAACTGAAAAGCCAGCTGGCAATCGGGATAGAGCACCGCCAGACCGATGCCATCCTGACTCACCGCCTCATCCCAGCAGAGCTGCCAGTCACCGCTGACACTGCTATCTGCCGCGGATCCACCGACCACCGGCACCGAGGCACCGAGTTCGGCCTCGATACCGGCCAGCAGCCCCTCCTCCTTGCCGGGACTGGCGTGAAACAGGATCAACTGGGGCAGCTCGCCCGGTCGACCACAGTCGCTCATGGCTCGGCGCAGCAACTGCCGCACATCCACCCCGTCACCGCTGGCACCGGCTACCCCGAATGCCCCTTTCTCATCGTACAGAGCAGCAACGGCCAGCCCATATCCGTCTCGGGCGTGGTGTCCCATCTCGGTCATGACTCCACCGCAAGAGCTGCACCCAAGCAGGCGGGTCGTCGGGAACTGGCGTTTGAGCGCGTCGCGCAGTATCGCCCCCTCATGGGCTTGGGTAAAATAGAGTAACAGCAGGGAGGGGGCCTGATCGGCATGGTGGCGCAGCTGCGCGCAGATATCTTGGGCCGCCAGCGATGAATTCTGGGCGAGGGAGTGAACGGTCAGAAATTTCAACACCATCTCCTTGTTTTATCGAATGGCAGCCTCAAGCAAAAATCATACCTTTATCAAACAATTATCTCGCTTCCCTTGCTAACATAGCGGTCAACTGAGACCAATGACAGGACGCCCATATGTGGCAAAAAAACATCAATGACTTCGATCGGGTCGTTGCCATCGGTGGTGGCCACGGCATGGGACGAGTGCTTTCGTCCCTCTCGTTTCTCGGTCAACGGCTCACCGGCATCGTCACCACCACAGATGATGGCGGCTCGACCGGACGCCTGCGCAAGAGTCAGGAGTGCATCGCCTGGGGCGATCTGCGCAACTGCCTGAACCAGCTGGTGACCGATCCCAGTATCGGCAGCCTGTTGTTCGAATACCGCTTCGCCGGCAAAGGCGAGCTGGCGGGTCACAACCTTGGCAACCTGATGCTGCTGGCGCTCGATAATCTCTGTGTCCGTCCTCTTGATGCTATCAAGCTGATCAGTGACATGCTCAAAATCGAGTCACAATTGCTACCCATGTCTGAATTTCCCACCGATCTCTGCGCCCATATGGAGTGTGGCACCCAGATCCTGGGAGAGGTATCCATCGATCAACTGGCAACACCGCCCCTCTCCCTCGGCCTGATGCCGGAGGTGCAAGCGACCCGGGAAGCGGTGCTGGCACTGCAGCAGGCGGACATGATCATTCTGGGGCCGGGCAGTTTTCTCACCTCCATCATGCCGCCACTGCTGCTGGCCGAGATCGCCCAGGCCATCAACGAGAGCAGCGCCATGCTGGTTTTCGTTTGCAATCTGGTGGCGGAAAACGGCCCTGCCAGTCAGCTGGATCTGATGAGTCAGTGTCGCTGGCTGGAGTCCCGGGTCGGTCAGGGTCGGCTGGATGCCATCCTGGCCCCACAGGGCGCGGGTGATGCGGGGGACTGGCAAGGGCGAGTGATCGAAGCCGAGCTGGGCGAGCTTGAGCTGCCCCATCGGCACGATCGGTTGAAGCTGAAACTGGCGCTGGACCGGATCATCCAGCAACTGCTCAACCAGCGTTAAGCAACGGTCACGGCGCCACGGCATCCCTGCATGGCGCCGTTACTGATAATCGGCAAGAAACGCAAGCACCTGAGGCAAGGAGGCTTCCAGCAGTTGCAACTGGCGCTCTGCCTCGGCCACATCGGCCTGCTTGCTGGCCATCTCCAGCGCCATCACCTGCTGATAGCTCGGCATGGCGCCGTAGCTGCCACAGGATGATTTCATGCTGTGCGCCACACGAGCCAGCGCCTCCCACTCCCCCTGCTCATAGAGGGGCCTGAGCTGACTCAGCTGCTCGCCCACCTCTTCAATAAAGACTGCGATGACCACGGGCAGCATATCCGGACCGATATCCTCTGCCAGCTGCTGCAACACCTTGCGATCCACCCACTCCATGCGAGGCTCCTCCAGAACGGTATTCAAACAGACCATACTATAGATAGTTTTCGATGTCGTGGCTCACGACCAGGCTGTGATGAAGCACCAGATTGGATGGCTCAGGGAATAAAGTGGCAAAAAATGTGATCGGTATCGAAATAGCGATGCTGAAACGCCCGTCAATACAGCAACTTGATTGCCAAAAATTAACAATTGATCAACACTCAATGCCGTCAGAGTGATGATGCTCAGCAACACCTCTCATCCCTTTTGCCTTTTATGGCTGCTGCGAAGAACCAGGGTAGGTATCTACCCTGGTATTTTTTTATCTTGCTCAAGCGCGACCTGGTTGGTCGCCACCCGCTCCCCCATGCGAAACAGATTGAATTCGCCGGGCGCCATTTTGACCCAATTCTCATTGCCGGTCAGCGGACGGGTGGTGATCAGGGTGACCACATCGTTGGGGGTGGTCTCGCTTTGAAAATCGATCACCACCTCCTCATCTAGCAGGCTCGCCTCGCCAAACGGCGCACAGCGAGTCAGCCAGTGCAGGTTGTTGCTGCAGTAGCTCATCACATACTCCCCGTCCGAGAGCAGCATGTTGAACACCCCGAATGCTCTGAGCTCGTCACACAGGGTGGCGAGATAGCGAAACATGGCGGGAAAGTTGGCAGGACGCTTGGGATATTTTTGCTCTAGCCTGTCGAGCAGCCAGCAGAAGGCGTGTTCGCTGTCGGTATCCCCCACCGGCCGGTGGCGGCCGGTGGGCAGCTTCTTGTAGCCGGTCAGCTGACCGTTGTGGGCGAAGGTCCAGTAACGGCCCCACAACTCACGGGTAAAGGGGTGGGTATTTTCCAGCGACACGCAGCCACGGTTGGCTTGCCGAATGTGGCTGACCACTGCGCAGCTCTTGATGGGCAGCGCCTGTACCAGTCTGGCGATGGGAGATTGGGCGCTGGGCTCGGGATCCTTGAAGGTGCGGAAGCCCTTCCCCTCGTAGAAGGTGATCCCCCAGCCATCCTTGTGGGGCCCGGTCTTGCCGCCGCGCAGCATCAACCCGGTAAAGCTGAAGCAGATATCGGTCGGCACATTGGCACTCATGCCGAGCAGTTCGCACATATCCGGCAGACTCCTTTCATGATTTGGCTTGTGTCATGTTCGACCAGCACGCTGGTTCGACAGACAACAGGGGAAGGCGCAATCCCTTCCCCTGTGACTGGCAACAACCGGCAGATGGCGAACCATGCTACCGGCGCAGCCCTTATCTGGTAGTTATGGCCTGATTACTTGACCATCTCTTTTTCGACCAGCTGGATCAGGATGTGGATCACCTTGATGTGCACTTCCTGAATACGGTCGGCATAGCCAAAGTGCGGCACGCGGATCTCGACATCCGCCAGACCCGCCATCTTGCCGCCATCCTTGCCGGTCAGGGCGATCACTTTCATCCCTTTGGCGCGGGCAGCCTCGATGGCTTTCAGGATATTGCCGGAGTTGCCGCTGGTGGAGATGCCAAGCAGCACGTCGCCACGGCGGCCAACCGCTTCTACGTAGCGGGAGAAGACATAGTCATAGCCAAAGTCGTTGGAGACGCAGGAGAGGTGGCTCGGATCGGAGATGGCGATACCGGCATAACCCGGGCGGTTCTCGCGGTAACGACCGGTCAGCTCTTCGGCGAAGTGCATGGCGTCACAGTGGGAGCCACCGTTGCCACAAGAGAGCACCTTGCCCTCTTCCTTGAATGAGTCGGCCAGCAGTTTGGCGGCCGCTTCGATGTTTTTCAGGTTCTGCTCATCAGCCAGGAAGGCCTGCAGCACGCTGGCAGCTTCGGTCAGTTCATTGCGGATCAATTCTTGGTACATGATGTCTCTTCCACTGTTTTTAGTGTGCGTGTAGATCTCGGCTATTCTCGCACAAGCGAATCGCACAGTCGCCCCCCTGCGAGCCACAGCGCTGGCGGCACGTGAGCGTTATGGGGATCACAGAGAGAAGGTAATGAAGATGTAAACAGCTTGATAACTTTGTGCGTATGAATTACAACAGGGGCCATATCCAACAGGTCAGACCTCTGGATGAGTTACACCACGTTGGCACATTTATACACGCAAGGAGCAAGCAATGACGACGACCCTCACTCTGCTCGGGGTGATCCTGGTTATCGGAGCCCTGGCCTATCGCCGGGCATCCCTGTTCATCTCCACCCTGGTCACCGGCGCCGCCCTGGTGCTTGGCGCCATCTATGGTCATGTGCCCTTGCTGGTATGGGCGCTGTTCGCGGTGATCGCCATCCCGCTCAATCTGGTTGAATTTCGCCGCAATCAAATAACCAAGCCGCTGTTCAAAATCTACAAATCGATCATGCCGGAGATGTCCCGCACCGAGAAAGAGGCGATTGAAGCGGGAACTACCTGGTGGGAAGCCGATCTGTTCGCGGGCAACCCGAACTGGAAGAAGCTGCACGCCATTCCGGTCAGCACCCTCTCAGCCGAAGAGCAGGCCTTTATGGATGGTCCGGTCGAGGAGGTGTGCCGCATGGTGAGCGACTGGGAAGTGACCCACGAGCGCGCGGATCTCTCCCCCGAGGTGTGGCAATACCTGAAGGACAACAAGTTCTTCGCCATGATCATCAAGAAGAAATATGGCGGTCTGGAGTTCTCTGCCTACGCCCAGTCCTGTGTCCTGCAAAAGCTGTGCGGTGCCAGCGCCGTGCTCGCCTCCACC
This sequence comes from Aeromonas sp. R2-2, assembly GCF_040908355.1. Classification (NCBI taxonomy): domain Bacteria; kingdom Pseudomonadati; phylum Pseudomonadota; class Gammaproteobacteria; order Aeromonadales; family Aeromonadaceae; genus Aeromonas; species Aeromonas sp. R2-2. The sequence continues at coordinate 26,582 of NZ_JBFODQ010000045.1, forward strand.
GTTGGCGTACCCAACTCGCTGGGCCCGGGCGAACTGCTGCAACACTATGGCACCGACGAGCAGAAAGATTACTACCTGCCCCGCCTGGCGGTAGGCAAAGAGATCCCCTGCTTCGCCCTGACCAGCCCGGAAGCGGGTTCTGATGCCGGTTCCATCCCCGACTTCGGTATCGTCTGCAAGGGCGAGTGGGAAGGCAAAGAGGTGCTCGGTATGCGCCTCACCTGGAACAAGCGCTACATCACGCTCGCCCCCATTGCTACCGTGCTGGGTCTGGCCTTCAAACTGCGTGATCCGGAACACCTGCTGGGCGAAGAGGAAGAGCTCGGCATCACCTGCGCGCTAATCCCGACTCACATCAAGGGTGTCGGCATTGGCCGTCGCCACTTTCCGCTCAACGTGCCGTTCCAGAACGGTCCGACCCAGGGCAAGGATGTGTTCGTCCCGCTCGATTTCATCATCGGTGGCCCGGCCATGGCCGGTCAGGGCTGGCGTATGCTGGTCGAGTGTCTGTCGGTCGGCCGCGGTATCACCCTGCCCTCCAACAGCACCGGTGGCGTCAAGATGCTGGCCCTGGCGAGCGGCGCCTACAGCCGCATCCGTCGCCAGTTCAAGCTGCCCATCGGCAAGATGGAAGGGATTGAAGAGCCGCTGGCCCGCATCGGTGGCAACGCCTACATCATGGGCGCCGCAGCCAACCTGACCGTGACCGGTATCGACCTTGGCGAGAAGCCGTCGGTCATCTCAGCCATCGTCAAATACCACCTCACCGACCGTGCCCAGAAGTGCATCATCGATGCCATGGACATCCACGGCGGCAAAGCCATCTGCATGGGCCCCAACAACTATCTGGCCCGTGGCTATCAGGGTGCCCCCATCGCCGTTACGGTAGAAGGGGCCAACATCCTGACCCGCAGCATGATCATCTACGGTCAGGGCGCCATCCGTTGCCACCCGTATGTACTGCCGGAGATGCTGGCCGCCAGCCACCCCGACAAGGAGCAGGCGCTGAAAGATTTCGACAAGGCAGTATTCAGCCACGTCGGCTTTGCCATCAGCAACCTGGTGCGCAGCTTCTGGCTCGGTATCACCGGCGCACGCTTTGCCGCGGCCCCTTACAAGGATCAGACCAAGGGCTACTACCAGCAGCTCTCCCGCCTCTCGGCCAACCTAGCGTTCCTGTCAGACATGGCGATGGGCACCCTGGGTGGCGAGCTCAAACGCAAGGAGCGGGTCTCCGCCCGTCTTGGCGACGTGCTGAGCCAGCTCTATCTGGCCTCCAGCGCCCTCAAGCGCTATCAGGACGAGGGACGCCAGCAGGCCGATCTGCCGCTGCTGCACTGGGCACTGCAAGATGCCATGTTCAAGGCACAAGAGGCGATCGACGAGCTGCTGCGCAACTTCCCGAACCGCTGGATTGGCCTTGCCCTGCGTGCCGTGGTGCTGCCGCTGGGCCGTGACCTGAACCGTCCGTGCGACAAGCTGGACCAGCAAGTGGCCCGTCTGCTGCAAACCCCGAGCGAGACCCGCAGCCGCCTGGCCAAGGGCCAGTATCTGACCCGCGAAGAGGGCAACCCGTTCGGTCTGCTGGAGCAGGCGCTCGATGACGTACTGGCCGCCGAGCCGCTGTTCGAGAAAGTCTGCAAGAGCGATGGTATCAAGCGTCCCTTCATGGCGCTGGACAAGGTGGCCGACATCGGCCTGGCCGCTGGCGTACTGACCCAGAGCGAAGCCGAGCTGCTGCGCCGCGCCGAGGTAAGTCGCCTGCGCACCATCAACGTCGATGATTTTGACCCCATCGATCTGGTGGCCAACAAGAAGCTGTTTGAAGCCTCCGCTTACCATCACGCGGCTTGATAACCAGCTATCGACAACGCCTCCCTTGTGGAGGCGTTTTTTTATGGACGCTCACCACTATTCTCGGCCCTCACAGGCACCACTCGCACACACAGCTCCCCCGACCAGCTGCAGCCCCCGTGTGGTCAGCCGGGAAAAAAGGCACAATAGCCGACAAATCGAATCACCAAGGAAGCCAAGATGACCCTTGAGCACCTGATCCTGTGGCGCCGCGACCTGCACCGCCTGCCGGAAGCGGCCTGGAAAGAGTTTCGCACCACCAGCCTGATTGCCCACCACCTGAGCGAGCTCGGTTATCGCATCGTGCTCGGCGACAAGCTGCTGGCCAGCAATCTGATGATGGGCCGTGATGTGGATGTGGCGGCCGAAAAGGCTCGCGCCCGCCGTCAGGGGGCCCATCCCGACTGGCTGGAGCGGATTGGCGATGTCACTGGCCTGATGGGAGAGCTGGACACCGGCCGTCCCGGCCCGACCCTGGCCTTTCGCTTCGACATCGATGCGGTGGAGGTGGAAGAGTCCGACGCCGAACAACACCAGCCGCAACAGGAGGGCTTTGCCTCCCACAACAAGGGGTGGATGCACGCCTGCGCCCACGATGGCCACACCGCCATCGGCATGGGGCTGGCCAGCCAGTTGATGGCGATGAAGGAGCAGCTGTGCGGCCGCATCAAGCTCTTCTTCCAGCCCGCCGAAGAGGGGTGCCGCGGTGGCAAGGCGCTGGCTGCCGGTGGCGCACTCGATGACGTGGATGCCCTGCTCTCGCTACATATCGGTATTCACGCTGGTAGCGGCGAGCTGGTGATCAACCCCACCGAGTTTCTCTGCTCCACCAAGTTCGACGTCCACTTTATGGGCACCGCCGCTCACGCGGGGCTCGAACCCAATGCCGGCAGCAATGCGCTGGCAGCCGCCTGCATGGCCACCACCGCCATGCTCGGCATTCCCCGCCACCGCGACGGCATGACCCGCATCAACGTCGGCCAGCTTCACGCTGGCAGCGGCCGCAACGTCATCCCCGATCATGCAGAGCTACGCGGTGAAACCCGCGGCGCCGACAGCGCCCTCAACGACTACATGTTCAGTCAGGTACAGCGCATCGTCGAAGGTACCGCCCTCGCCCACGGTGTCACCTATCGCATCATCAAGCAGGGTGAGGCCATTGCCCTCGACAACAGCCCGGCGCTGCAGGCCGAGCTGGCGGCGCTGGCCCGCAAGCAGGGGCTCGCCACTATCCAGACTCGCCGCTTTGGCGCCAGCGAAGATGCCGGTTTTCTGATGGAGCGGGTGCAAAAACAGGGGGGCGAAGCGGCTTACCTCATCCTGGGGGCCGATCTGGCGGCGCCGCACCATCACAACGAATTCGATTTCGATGAGCGGGTGATGCAAAGCGGGGTAGAGCTACTGGCCGCTTGGGCCCGTGCACGACTGGGTGTGGCAGAAGCAGCCCTCTCTTGATATCCCCTCGGCAAGCTCACCGGCTAACGGGATCAAAAAAAGGCGCCTCGGCGCCTTTTTTCTGCAAGAAAAACCTGAGCGCTACTCGCGGTGCTTGCGATGCACATCGGGGCGACCACCGGTCACGCTATCGGCTCTCCCCTCCTCTTTGGCCTTCTCGGCGCGCTTTTTGCGCATCTCGCGGGGATCGGCGATGAGCGGGCGGTAGATCTCGATACGATCCCCGTCGTGCAGCGGCTCGCTCCCTTTCACCGGGCGGCTGTAGATACCGAACTTGTTGACCGCCAGATCGATCTCGGGGTGTTTTTGTACGATGCCGGACTGCTCGATGGCCGCCTGCACGCAGGTCTCGGGCGCCACCCGCAGGGCAATCACCGTCTGCTGCTGCGGCAAGGCATAGACAACCTCGATATTGAGCTGGTCAGACACCGTAGACCTCCTTCGCCCGGTTGGAGAAGGCGGAGACCATGGAGCTCACCAGATCGCGGAATACCTGACCAAAGGCCACCTCGATAAGCTTGGAGGTAAACTCGAAATCGAGATCAAACTCCACCTTGCAGGCATCCACATCAAGCGGGGTAAAGGTCCACCAGCCCGCCAGCTTGCGGAACGGGCCATCCACCAGCTCCATCCTGATCTGGCGGTTCACATCCAGCTGATTGCGGGTAGTAAAGGTCTTGGCAATCCCCGCCTTGGCTACATCGACCGACGCCATCATGTAGTCATCGCCAGCCTCGTGGACACGGCTGCCGACACAGCCGGGCAAAAACTGCGGATAGGCATCCACATCGTTAACCAACTTGAACATCTGTTCTGCACTGAACATCACCAGGGCACTGCGCGTAATTCGGGGCATGGCTTTTCCTCATCCAATCGGCGCGATTTTATCACCATGTTTGGGGTTGTGGAGGTAAAACCTCAGCCAAACCGCTCAGAAAGCCACCACTTGACCTGCTGCGCGTTTTACAGCCGCCCCTGCCTACGTATAATACGAGCCTCCTAGTCATTGCCGGAAATCGCCCGTCATGAGCAAAAAAAACAGTAAAAACAAAGCCGGGTCCAGCACCATTGCACTCAACAGAACCGCGCGCCACGAATACTTCATCGAAGAGAAGATCGAAGCGGGTCTGTCCCTGCAAGGGTGGGAAGTCAAATCCCTGCGGGCGGGCAAGGCCAACATCAGCGAAGCCTATGTCATCTTCCGCGATGGCGAGGCCTATCTGTTCGGCTCCAGCTTCCTGCCACTGCAAGCGGCCTCCAGCCATGTGGTATGTGACCCGACCCGCACCCGCAAACTGCTGCTGAGCCGTCGTGAACTCGACAAGCTCGAAAGCCTGATTGCCCGTCAGGGCTACACCATAGTTCCCCTCGCCCTCTACTGGAAACAGTGCTGGGTCAAGGTCGAGATCGGCCTGGTGAAGGGCAAGAAAGAGCACGACAAGCGCGAAGATACCAAGGCCCGCGAATGGGATCGGGAGAAAGCCCGCATCATGAAGAACAAGCATCGCGGCTAACCTGCGACTGGCAGGATCAGAACGCCAGTTCACCTTCCCCCGGCGCAGCTGGCTCTTCAGGCTCAGCTGCGTACAATAAATCGGCAAACAGACTGGCTGCCAGAGGGAATGGGTATCAACGCCTTGCTATGACAGCATTTTTGCGTACAATCGCAATTAACAACTTGGGGCTGATTCTGGATTCGACAAGATTCACGAAACCCAAGGTGCATGCCGAGGTGCGGTAGGCCTCGTTAATAAACCGCAAAAAAATAGTCGCAAACGACGAAAACTACGCACTAGCAGCTTAATAACCTGCATAGAGCCCTTCTACCCTAGCTTGCCTGTGTCCTAGGGAATCGGAAGGTCATCCTTCACAGGATCGTGTGGAAGTCCTGCTCGGGGCGGAAGCATTAAAACCAATCGAGCTAGTCAATTCGTGGCGTGTCTCTCCGCAGCGGGTTGGCGAATGTAAAGAGTGACTAAGCATGTAGTGCCAAGGATGTAGTAATTTTGGACGGGGGTTCAAATCCCCCCAGCTCCACCAAACGTTTGGAAAGGGCCACCTCGCAAGAGGTGGCCCTTTTTATTTGTCCTGTCCCGTCCTGAATATGGTTTACACCTTTCCCCCCAATAAATGGAGAACCCGATGGGACAAGGTGTGAAACGGACACAGCGCGATTACTCGCTG
>NZ_JBFODQ010000046.1:0-111147 GCF_040908355.1 Aeromonas sp. R2-2
TCGATGCTGTGAGTGCCCACACAGATTGCTTGATTCAAATTGTTAAAGAGCGTCACGCTTGTCGCGTTGAGGAGGCGCATATTACGCTTCTCACTTCGAAAGTCAAGCGATTGTTTTCGCTTTTCTTTCGGCGCCCACTTCGCTAGGAAGCTGGCTCATCAGGTTGGCGTGTTCCGCCGTGCTGGTAGGGGCGCATTATAGGGAGCGGCGCTGCGATGACAAGACTTTTTTTGAAGAAAATCACGAAAATTTCAAATTACTCAATTAGAAACAGCTTATTCAGTGTATATATACAATGTTATCCACAATCCGGTTATTTCACTCCCATTTTAGCGTCATTTATGTCGCCTTCAGTGACCTTGGGAATGCCATACTGGAGCCGATAACCTCTCCCGAGTGGTCCATGGTAGCGCCAATCAGGAAAGCTGGTTACCATGGAGGTGAATATAGTGTTGCACCTTTTTTGCTTTCATTTACAAAAGGTCTTTTAAGATGAATTTATCCAAGTTTCCCGTATATATGCAGGCCGCAATCCTTGCTCTGGTATTGGCAGTGGTTGGCTACCTGGTTGCCCAGGCCCTGCAGTTCTCTTTGAAAGCGGAAGTGATTTTTGCAGCAGGTCTGGCCATCGGCGGTTTCGTGGTACCGCTGTTCCTGAAGCGAACCCCGGCCAATGTCGCCGAGTCGATCGCCAATCAGGAGACTTGCACCTTATATGTAGGCAACCTGCCCTATCGCGCCAATGAGATTGCAGTGCGCGAATTGTTTGCCGAACAGGGCCAGGTCATTTCCGTGCGGTTGATGAAGGACAAGGCAACCGGCAAGCGCAGAGGTTTCGGTTTCGTGGAGATGCCCGCCGCCGATGCCGCCAAAGCGATTGCCGCTTTGAATGATAAAGAGTACCAGCAGCGCACCCTCAAGGTGCGTGAAGCGAATGACAAACGTGATAAAGAGGAAAGAGAAGGTAGCGAAACTGACGCCTAACCGCTCGTCAGTACTTCACCTCTTCCAGCGATGACAGCCCCCATGCTTGCAAGGGGGCTGTCAGTTTTTGAGCCTCCCCATCCAGCCGGGTACAGTAAGCCCTGGCAATTACCTCTTCTATATGTACAGGCTGCACGGTGGCATGCCCACCATTGTTCAGCAACCAGGCCACCCGTTTGGCAACAGCACTGCCCGAGTCAATAAGCTGACATTGCGGCATCAGTTGCTCAATCTCTTCATTGAGTAGCGGGAAGTGGGTGCAACCGAGCACCAGCGTATCCGGCTTTTCTTCCCCCTCCAGCCAGTCGGCTAATACCTCGCGCAGCAGCGCCATATTGACCGGCAGGCCCGCCAGCTTGTGTTCGGCTTCTATGACCAGCTCGGTGGTGCCCTTGAGCAGCACCTGCTTGCCGGGAGCAAACTGGGCGATCAGTTCATGGGTATAGTCGCGGCTGACCGTGCCCGGCGTGGCCAGCAGACCGATACAACCGTTGCGAGTCTGTGCAGCGGCGGGCTTGATGGCTGGCACCACCCCCACCACGGGAATATCCAGTGCCTCACGCAAGGCCGGCAGCGCTATGGTGCTGGCCGTGTTGCAGGCAATCACCACCAGATCGATATGATGACGGGCTACCATGGTGGTCACCAAGCGGGTGCAGGCAGCAATCAGGGCGGGCTCGCTCAATTCACCATAGGGGAAGTTGGCGTTGTCGAAGCAGTAGAAATAGTTGTGTGCCGGCAGAACGCGGCGGATCTCGCGGTAGATGGTCAGGCCACCCATACCGGAGTCGAACACGAGAATATTGGCCACTTGAGCTCCCCTTTGGTGCAAGGCGGCGATCATACTCCCGCCTGCAGCCAATAGAAAAGGCCCTGCCAATGGCAGGGCCTCGGTTTTTCAAGGATGAACCGAATAAAGCGTCAGAAGCGGTAGTCGGCAGTCACTTTGAACTCGGTACCCGGCGATGCGTAACCATAAGCGGGGGCGTAATCACGATCAAACAAGTTATCGATACGTCCACCCAAGGTAAATTGCTGAGTCACCTCGTAACTGGTAGCCAGGTTCAACAGCGTATAGGCACTGAGTTCCACCCGCTGGCTAGTCGCCCAGTTGTTGTCATAGCGCTTGCCCACATAGAGCAGTTCAGCAGTTAGTGTTGCGGCATCAAATCGGGTATCTGCGATCCAGCTGCCTTTATGTTCAGCTCTACGCAGCAGCTGCAAATCCTGGTTACCCGTATCTTTGGCTCTGGTGTAGTCGTAGCTCAAACGATGATGCACAGGTCCGGTGTCGATGCCGAGCTCCGTTTCCACTCCTTTGATATCCGCCGTGGTATTTTTGGGGTTGCAGGTGTAGCTCATGCTGGTCAGGCAATAAATCAGATTGTCGATGCGGTTGCGATACAGATTCACAGACCAATCCCAGGCCGAATAGCGACCTGACAGGCCCAACTCCAGGTTTTTGCTCTCTTCCGGCTTGAGTGTCGGATTCTCAGACCCTGGATAATAGAGCTGGTTGAAGGTGGGGGCCTTGAAGCCAGTACCGTAACTCAACCGGACATTATGGTTCTCATCGATATCCAGCCCGCTGGCGGCAGACCAGGTGTTGTGACGACCATATTGCTGGTTGTCATCGGTCCGACCGGACAGTTCCCATAGCAGCGCCTGCCAACGATAGCTTCCCACAGCAAACAGACCGGTATTGTCGCGATTAGGTGCGCTGAAGGTTTTGCCATAGCCGCGGGAGTCTGATTTCATCTCCTCACGCTGCCAATCTGCGCCACCGGTCAGATTAGCCCCTTCGATACCGTTCCAACTATTGATCCAGGAGAAACGGGTTAAACCAGTATGAATAGGCTCACCGCTAGCCTCTCCTTTAGCCTCCTGCCAAGTCTTCAGCTTGTTCTCACCGTAACTGGCTTCAAGTCGACTGATCAGATCCTTACCCTGGAACTTGACACCACCATCATATTGGAAAGCCTGTACCCGACTCTGATCCGTGCTGCCATCTGTGTCGGTAAGATTGTCATAGCCCTGAGCATTGAAATCCGCGCTCCATGCATCATTAAAAGCGTGGTTCAAACCGATTTGACCATTGCGGCCGGAGAAACCATCCCGATCCGGCTGCTGGGCATTGGCTACGACATCAAAACCATCGGTACGCTCGTAGCCGATCAGCATGTTCATATCGGTTTTTTGACCCAATGACTGAACCGTTCTGAGCTCGCCCTGACCATAGCCATGGCTCCCAGCACCGCCCTTCAGGTGTGTCTCGCTGCCATTTTTGGCGGATGTTTTGGTGATGAGGTTGATAACGCCGCCAATGGCATCGGAACCATACACTGCCGCGCGTGGGCCACGGATATACTCGATGCGCTCGATATTGCCGAGCGGGATTTGGCTGAGATCAGGCGTACCCGCCACCATGGCTGCAATCGGACGACCATTCATCAAAACCAGCGAGTGGTTGGAGTTGGTTCCACGGATAAACAGGCTGCTGATGTGACCCCGGCCTCCCAGTGTCGCCATCTGTACACCGGGCAGGGTTTTCAGCAGGTCGGGTAAACTCTGCACCTGACGAGATTCGATCTCGGCGCGATCGATCACCACAACGGGCGCCAGCACCGAGCTGACCGGTTGTTCCACGCGGTTGGCCGTAATGACCAGAGTTGGATTAATGGGGATGGTTGTTTGGGCAAACGCCGCCGTCGGCAACAGGGCAGCCGCCAGAAATTTCTTCGACATGAGAGATCCTTAAGTTCGCGTAAGTATCTACTTCGTGGCCGGTTTCTCTCGGCCCGAAATACGAACTCTGGCAGGTCTTCGGGCTCGGGGGCTGATAGCCTACGGCGACGGCTTCCCGCCTGATGGCAGTGCCCTGATGTCGCTTCGTTCCCCCTTACCGCTGCGCGCCAGCTCCGGATTTTCACCGGATTCCCTATTAAGCATGATGCGCCAAAGCGGGAGGATTATAGGCAGAGCCAAGCTGGATGTATAGCCATCCAGATTTCTATTTGTTACCCGCCAGCACCGCCAGCCGCTGTTGGGCCCCCTCCATCACCGCCTGTACCCCGGGATGGGAGAGATGGCGCCCTGCCGAGACCAGATAATAAGAGAGGGTAACGTCGGTGAGGGTCGTAATCCGCTCCACCCCGTAGAGGCGACCAATTTCGTCAGCCATCGCCAGCGGCGCCGGGAAGATCCCCATGCCCGCCTTGCCGAACGACTTCATCAGAGTGGAGTCATCAAACTGCCCCACCAGATGGGGATGAATGCCCTGCTGGCGATACCACTCCAGCAACCGATCGTGGGTGGCAGACTTCTCTCCGGGGATCAGCAACGGCAACCCCTCCAGCGAGGCGGGAAAGCCATCCCGCGCCCGCGCCGCCAGCTCCGGGCTGGCAAACAGCGCCAGCGGGCTGCGCCCCAGCTCGTGGTTGTAGCCGCGCACGCCACTGTCGGGGGGAAGCGGGCGATCGATCAGCACCATATCCAGCTTGTGGCGGGCCAGTTCACTGAACAGCTGCTCGGCCCGCTCCTCGTGACACACCAGCCGCAGCGGCGTCGCCAGCGCCATGGCGGGGGCCAGCAGCTCGAACGCCAGAGTACGGGGTACCGAATCGGCGATCCCCACCTGCATTGTCAACTCTTGACTGGCATGGCGCAGGGTGTGCTCCAGCTCGGCGCCGAGCGAGAAAATCGCCCCCGCCTGCTCCTGCGCCTGCCGTCCGGCAGCGGTCAGCACCAGACGCCGCCCCACCCGGTTGAACAGCGCCACCCCGAGGGACTGCTCCAGCTCGGCAACCTGACCGCTGATGGTCTGCGGCGTGAGATGCAGCTGTTCGGCGGCCTGCGTCACGCTGCCGCTGCGTGCCACATGCCAGAAGTAGTAGAGCTGTTTGTAGTTGAGCATGCCGTTCCTTATCAGTTTTTACCGAACAACCATCAGCAAGAATCTGATTTTATCGAAACATTGCGCGCTCTAGCATGCAACCATTATCTGAACTGCCCTGCGAATCATCATGCTGGACGTCGTTGTTCTCTTCTTTCTGTTTGGTCTGCTGGCCGGTCTGGTACGCTCCGAGCTCAAGCTGCCGCCCGCCCTCTACGACACACTCTCCCTCTTTCTGCTGCTGGCCATCGGCCTCAAGGGCGGCGTCGGTCTGGCCCAGCAATCCCTGCAACCTCTGCTGCCGCAACTGGCGCTGGTGATCCTGCTCGGCGTGGTGCAGACCCTGCTCGGCTTTGCCGTGCTGCGCCTCAAGATGAACCGGGTGGATGCCGCCGCCACCGCCGCCCACTATGGTTCGGTCAGCGTCGCCACCTTTGCGGTCGGGGTGAACTGGCTCACCGAGCGGGGCATCAGCTTTGAATCCCAGCTCTCCATCTTCCTCGCGGTGATGGAGATCCCCGCCATTCTGGTGGGCATAGTGCTGGCCCGCGGCATCAGTCGCGAGACCCGCTGGCGTATGCTGGCCCACGAGACCTTCCTCGGCAAAGGGGTAACCCTGCTGCTGGGCGGTATGGCCATCGGCTATCTGGCCGGGCCGGACGGAATTGCCCCGCTCAAACCGCTGTTTGTCGACCTGTTCAAGGGGGCGCTGGCGCTGTTCCTGCTGGAGATGGGCCTCATCGTCGCCCGCCAGTGTCAGGATCTGCGCCGCCACGGCCTGTTCCTGCTCGGCTTCGCCCTGTTGATGCCGCTCGCCTCGGCGGGACTGGGGCTGGCGGCTGGCCAGCTGATGGGCCTCTCTCTCGGCGGCCTGACCCTGCTGGCTACCCTGGCAGCCAGCGCCTCCTATATTGCCGTGCCGGCCACCATGCGCATCGCCGTGCCTCAGGCCAACCCGGGGCTGTCCCTCAGCGCAGTGCTGGGGGTCACCTTCCCGTTCAACATCATGCTGGGGATCCCGCTCTACCACAGCTGGGCCCGCCACTTCACGGAGTAGCCACATGCAGACCGAGACCCGCACCCTGCTGACCGTCATCACGGAGGCAAATCTGGAGCCGACCCTGCTGCGCGCCCTCACCCGCGAGGGGCTGCGCGGCTACACCATCACAGATGCCCGCGGCCGTGGCGATCATGGCGAGCGCAACGCCAGCTGGAGCGAGAGCGGCAACATCCGGCTGGAGGCGATCTGCAGTCGGGAGCAGGCGGAGCGGCTGCTGGCCCACCTGCAGAGCCGCTACTACCCCGACTACGCCATGATCGCCTTTCTGCAACCGGTCGAAATCGTGCGACCCGAGAAATTTTGAGCCGGCTTGCCGGCTCTTTTTGTTCACCAAAAGCAAACGTTTAACATCAAGGATTCAGAGAAAATGAACACCCCTCCCCTGATCGGCCTGGTAATGGGCTCCGACTCCGACTGGCCCGTGCTGCAAGCCGCCGCCCGCATCCTCAAGGAGCACGGCATACCCTACGAAGCGCGTGTAGTCTCGGCCCATCGCACCCCGGATCTGCTGTTCGAGTATGCCGCCACTGCCCGCGCGCGCGGCCTGCGTGCCATCATCGCAGGAGCCGGTGGCGCCGCCCACCTGCCGGGTATGGTCGCCGCCAAGACCACATTGCCGGTGCTGGGGGTGCCCATCCCCTCCCGCCATCTCAAGGGAATGGACTCCCTGCTCTCCATCGTGCAGATGCCCAAAGGGGTGCCGGTCGCCACCTTCGCCATCGGCGAGGCGGGGGCCGCCAACGCCGCCCTGTTTGCGGTCTCTCTGCTCTCCGTTGCACAAGATGGCGACGCCCCCCGCTACCGGCAACAGCTCGACGACTTCCGCACTCACGAGCGAGATCGGGTGCTGGCACTGCAACTGGAGGAGCCGACATGATCCTGCCACCCGCCACCCTCGGCATGCTGGGGGGCGGCCAGCTTGGCCGCTACTTCGTGATGGCCGCCCACCGCCTCGGCTACAAGGTGGTGGTGCTGGATCCCGACCCGGCCAGCATCGCCGGTGCCGCAGCCGATCACCATATTGTCGCCCCCTATGACGACCAGACCGCCCTGCACGAGCTGGCCAGCTACTGCGAGGCCATCAGCTGCGAGTTCGAGAACGTGCCCGCCGCCACCCTCGCGCAGCTCGAAAAACAAAAGCCGGTACGCCCGGCCGCCAGCGCGGTGCAGGTCTGTCAGGATCGCCGCGAGGAGAAAGCCTTTCTGCGCAGAGCTGACATCCCGGTCGCCCCCTCTCTGGCGCTACTGCCGGAAGCGCCGATCCCCGCACAGGCCAGCGAACTCTTGCCCGCAATTCTCAAGACTGCCCGCGAAGGGTACGACGGCAAGGGACAGTGGCAAGTGAACAATCTGGATGAGCTGGCGACTGCACTTACAGGCAGTGGTGTGCCTTGCGTGCTGGAGCAACGGCTGGCACTGGAGGGGGAATTTGCCCTGACCCTGGCCCGCAGCCCGAGCGGTACCATCAGCGCCCTGCCACTGGTGCAGAACTGGCACAGCGGCGGCATCCTCGATCAGACTCGTTCCCCGGCTAACATGCCGGCGCTGGAGAGCGAAGCCAAAGCAATAGCCGAGCGGCTGATCGCGACCCTCGATTACGTCGGGGTGCTGACGGTGGAGTTCTTTCTGGTGGAGGGGAGGCTATTGGTCAACGAGCTGGCGCCCCGTCCCCACAACTCGGGTCACCCCAGCCTCGATAACGCCGCATGCAGCCAGTTCGAGTTGCAGGTGCGCGCCCTGTGCGATCTGCCGCTACCGGAGCAGATCTCCGTGCACCCCGCCCTGTTAATCAACCTGCTGGGGGATCTCTGGCAAAACGGCACGCCCGACTGGGCCACCCTGCTGGCGCTGCCCGGCCTGCATCTGCACCTCTACGGCAAGGGCGAACCCCGCCCCGGCCGCAAGATGGGCCATATCACGGTAACCGGTGATGAGTGGTCAACGGTGGAGGAGCGCTGCCGTCAGGCCCGCCAGCTGCTGGGGCTAGCGCCGCGCTGATCGACCATCGGAAATGCAAAGACCCGGGCAGGGCCCGGGTCTCTGTTTTTGCTTGCTGTGGCAGGGAGACTTATCAGGCCCGCTCGACCGCTACCGGTGCCGGCAGGCGGATGGTGAGGGAGAGCACCAGCGCCACCACCAGCAACACCAGGATCAGGTGGAAGGTCGCCATAAAGCCGCCAAACAGGGAGGCCACGATGGAGCCGATGATGCTGCCCAGACCAAAGCCCAGATAGATGACGCCGTAGTTCTTGGTCAGGTTGTTGAGACCGAAGAAGTCGCTCACCAGCGAGGGGTAGACGGTGATGGTGCCACCGAAGCTGAATGCCACACAGGCGACCGCCACGAAGAACAGGTTGGCATTGAGCGGCACGAACAGCAGCAGCGCCATGCCCGCCAGGGTAATCAGCTGGGCGATGGTGATGACCCGGATGCGGGACATCTTGTCGGAGAGGATACCCAGCACCAGACGGCCACCCAGGTTGGCCATGGCGATGATGGCGACGGCGTTGGCGGCGACCACGGCAGGCAGACCCACCATCTTCTCGCCGATATCCTTGGCCACGCCGATGACGTAGAGGCCGCTCATGCAGGCGGTGAGGAACATCAGCGCCAGCATCCAGTACTGCGGCTTGCGCATCGCCTCGGCCAGGGTGAAGTCACGGCTCTCGCTCTGCTGCACGGAGGCGGCCTGCTTGGGCGCATCCTTCATCAGCATACCGCCCACCAGCACCATGGACATGGCGATCAGCCCCCACAGCTGGAAGGTGGTCTCAAGGCCGGAGCTGGAGAGCAGCAGCAGGTTGATGTATTTGAAACCGAGGCTGCCGAGGCCATAGGCACCGATGGAGCAGGCGGAGATGAGCCCCTTGCGCTCCGGGAACCACTTCACGCAGTTGGAGAGGGTCATCAGGTAGCCGGTGCCGTCGGCAAAACCGACCAGAATGCCAGCGCAGAGGTAGAGCATCGCCAGATTGCTGGCGTGGGCGGTGAGGAAGAAGCCGATGCCGAGCAGCACGCCGGCACCCAGGGTCACGTTGCGCACCCCGAATCGCTCCTGCAGCTTGCCCGCCATGGAGGAGGCGACCGCCAGCGAGAGGCTGAGCAGACCGAAGGCAAAGGCGACCTGACTCACCGGCTCGTCCAGCTTGTCGGAGAGCTGGGCGTTGAACAGGCTCCAGGTATAGACAGAACCCAGTGCAAACTGGGTGATGATGGTACCGATTAGTGTCAGGTACCGGGTGCGGTTCATCTCTTTGGTCATGATGCGTCTCGGTCGATGGCCTTAAGGAAATTGAGGCCACTATAGGCAAGACGCAGCTCGCGCCGATCGATTAAGGCATGAAATGCAGATCGGCGGGAATGAATGACAATCAGAGCCGCATCAGCTGACGGAACGCCTTGATGTTGCTGCGACTGACCGGCACCTCGAACGGCAGATCATGGAGCCGGATGAGATAGGTGCTGTTGAACCAGGGAACTATTTCGCGGATCTTGTTGATGTTGACGCAGTAGGAGCGGTGGCAACGGAAAAAGCCCTCGGCCGGCAGCCGGCTGACAAACTCGCTGATGGTCATGGTCATCACGTAGCGATCATCGCGGGTGTAGACATAGGTGAGCTTCTCGTCGGCTTCCGCGTAGTAGATCTGCTCGCAAGGGGTGACGATGATGCGCTCCCCCTTCACCAGATTGACGGTGCGATTGTGGGGGCTGTTCCCCTCGCCGTTCACCTCCCCGGTGGTGGCTGGCTGTGACTTGCCCGCATGCTCGAGCTTTTGCAGCAGATTGATGATGCGTGGCTCGTTGTAGGGCTTGAGGATATAGTCGAACGCCTCCAGCTCGAACGCCTCCACCGCAAACTCCTTGTAGGCGGTGACAAAGACGATGTGGGGCGGATGGCTCGACTTGTGCAGGTTCTTGGCCAGCAGCAGGCCATCGATGGAGGGGATCTGGATATCCAGAAACACCACATCCACCTCGTGATCCTGCAGGTATTTGAACGCCTCCAGCCCATCCTCAAAGCTCGCTACTATCTCGATCTGGCTGTGCTGGTTCACCAGATAGATGAGCTCCTCGCGGGCCAGATACTCGTCTTCCACTATGATCGCTTTCAGCATGACAACACCTCTCGCGGCACACACTTATCCTCAACCATGATGGCACTCAGCATGGCATCGACTCCTGATCCGGCAGATAGAAACTCACTTCGGTACCCGGCTCCAGCCGCTTGAGGTGCAGGCCATCGCCATAGAGCAGCTTGACCCGCTGATGCACGTTCATCAGGCCGATGCTGCGGCTCTCCACCCGACCGGCGGCTACCCCGTCGATCACAGCCTGACTGATGCCATAACCGGTGTCACGCACAGCGACCCGAATACCGCCCGCCAACTGTTTCACCTCGATGGTGACCCGACCCGGCGCGCTGCGGGGCTGGATGCCGTGCAGGATGGCGTTTTCCACCAGCGGCTGCAACAGAAGGCTCGGCACCTGAATGTGCACGTCGTCCACCTCGAACACCACCTCCAGCTTGTCGCCGAAGCGGGCCTGCTCGATGGCCACGTAGTCGCGCACCTGCTGCAGCTCCTCCTGAATGTCGATCAGCTCATCCCCCTTGTTGAGGTTGTAGCGCAGATAATCCGCCAGATTGGCGATGAGCTGGCGCGCCTGCTGGGGCCGGATGCGGATCAGCGACGAGATGGCGTTGAGGGCATTGAACAGGAAGTGCGGGTTGATCTTGCTCTGCAGCGCGGTGAACTCCGCCTTGCGGGTCATCTCCTTGAGTTGCTCGATGCGCGACACCTCCATCTGGGTGGAGATGAGCTGGGAGAGGCCCACCGCCATCTCCCGCAGGGAACTGGTGATGCTGTGGGTGCGGCGATAGTAGATCTTGAGGGTGCCGCTCACCGAGCCGTTTTCTCGCAACGGAATAATGATGACCGAGTGGAAATCGGAGAGGTGATACTGGCGCAGATCGTTGTTGATGATGATCTGGTCGAGCAGCACCGCCTGCTGGGTCATGCCGCTGATGGCGTGATGCTCGTCCAGCTCGTAATAGTCCTTGCCCACCCCGACATAAGCCAGCACGTCATGGGTATCTGTGATGGCCACCGCATCGGCGCTGATGTCGCGCCGGATCACATCGCACACCTGACTGAGGGAGTGGCGATCGATGTTCTGGAAGAAAGGCAGCGTCTTGTTGGCGATATCGAGCGCCAGCTTGGCCTGCTTGGCGGCAATCAGCTCCTTCTCGTCATCCAGATCCTGCACCAGCTTGATGATGAGGCCGATGCAGAGCGCCCCGGCGATCATCGGATAGGCGATATGGTTGACGATCTCCACCCCGACTTCGTGGGGCTCGGTCAGCAGCCAGATGAGCAGCATGGTCAGCCCTTCGCACAGCATCCCCGCCAGAATACCGTAGAGCCAGAGCCGCGACTTGCGGCAGCGCAGGTGCAGCCAGGTGGCGAGCAGACCGGCGATGATGCTGGCGATAAGGCAAGGGATGGAGGTGTGGCCATCCATATCGATGAGATAGCGGTGCAGACCGGAGATGACCCCGGCCGGAATGCCGACCCAGGGGCCGAACAGGATGCCGCCGGAGATGATGGCGATGATCCGCACGTTGATCAGCGCCCCCTCCACCGGAATGCCGGTGTAGGTACTGAACACCGCAAACAAGCCGAAGATGGAGGCCACCAGCACCAGCTCCGCCGGGGTGTGATCCCGCTTCTGGAATAGCCGCTGGAACGGCCGGGTACGGGTCAGGAAGAAGAGGGTCATCAGCATCAGCGCCGCCCGCTCGAACACCGCCAACAACATCATCTGATTCTCAAGCATCTGCGCCCCCTTGCGGCAACCCGACCGATCACCATAACCCTTACCAATAAATCGGGGCCGGATAAACCAGCCCCTGTGACATCAACAGTACTGACCGGCCACCCAGCCGGAGGACCAGGCCCACTGGAAGTTGTAGCCACCGAGCCAGCCGGTCACATCCACCACTTCGCCGATGAAGTAGAGGCCGGGCACCTTGCGCGCCTCCATGGTCTTGGAGGAGAGCTCGTTGGTATCGACGCCGCCAAGGGTCACTTCAGCGGTGCGATACCCCTCGGTACCGTTGGGCAGGATCTGCCAGTCACCCAGCAGATTGGCCACTGCTTCCAGTTCACGCTCGTTGTACTGGCGCATCGGCTTGCTGACCAGCTGACCCAGCTCCACCAGTTTGTCGACGAAGCGCTTGGGCAGCTCGCGCCCCAGCACGGTTTTCAGCTCCTGCGCCGGGTGCGCCTGCGCCCATTCACGCAGGGCAGCCGGAATATCCAGCTCCGGCAGCAGGTTGATATGGATCTTCTCACCCGCATGCCAGTAGGAGGAGATCTGCAGGATGACGGGGCCGGAGAGGCCGCGATGGGTGAACAGCATCGCCTCCTTGAAGCGGGTGCCATCCTCGGCGGTCACCGCCACCGGCAGGCTGATGCCCGCCAGATCGGCGAACGCCTCTTTCTCCGCCTGATGGAGGGTAAAGGGCACCAGACCGGCGCGGGTCGGCAGCACCTTGAGGCCGAACTGCTCCGCCAGCTTGAAGCCATAAGGGGTCGCCCCCAGCTTGGGCATGGAGAGACCGCCGGTCGCCACCACCAGCGAGTGGCAGCCGATCTCACCCTTGCTGGTCGTCAACACAAACCCTTCGTCCTGCTTGCTGACAGTGAGGATCTCGGTCTGGAACTGCAGGGTCACCCCGGCCCAGTCACATTCGGTGAGCAGCACATCGACGATATCCTTGGCGCTCTCGAGACAGAACAGCTGCCCCAAAGTACGCTCGTGATAGTTGACCCCGTGGCGATCCACCAGATCGATGAAATCCTGCTGGGTGTAGCGAGCAAGCGCCGACTTACTGAAGTGGGGATTTTCCGACAAGTAGGCGTGAGCACCAGCCTGATGGTTGGTGAAGTTGCAGCGACCACCGCCACTGATGAGGATCTTGCGGCCCGGCTTCTTGGCGTTGTCGAGCACCAGCACGGAGCGGCCACGGTAGCCTGCCTGCGCCGCACACATCAATCCGGCCGCACCGGCCCCGATCACCACCACATCGACCTGCTTCATCATCACTCACTTATCAAAATAGAAACGGCACCTGGCCAGAACCGTGATTGCCTCTGGCGGAACACAACCATAGTGGCTGCCCACCAGAATAAACAACGGCCCTTAAAAGGGCCGTTATTGTACTGGCTGAACACTAAGTGTCCACGACTATCAGGCGTTGCTGTCCATGATGCTGGCAGGGGCGCCCTTGGCCAGTTCGGCCAGCTCCTTGTCGATGAAGTAGAGGCCCTTGCCATCTTCACCCACCAGACCCAGACGGTCGACGATGCTCTTGAACAGCTTCTCCTCTTCATGCTGCTCGGCCACATACCACTGCAGGAAATTGAAGGTGGAGTAGTCCTGGGTGGTGAAGGCTACGTGGGCCAGACCATTGATGCACTTGGTGATGTGGTACTCGTGCTCCAGGGTGGTACGGAACACGTCGCCCAGCGACTTGAACTCGTGGGGAGGGGCATCGATGGCACCCAGCTTGGGCATGGCGCCGGTCTCGCTCACATAGGTGAACAGACGCTCCATGTGCTGGCGCTCCTCGACCGCGTGCTGACGCAGGAAGGTCGCCGCCCCTTCAAAGCCCTTGTCTTCGCACCAGGCGCTCATCTGCAGATAGAGATTGGAGGAGTAGAACTCCAGGTTAATCTGCTCGTTCAACTTCTCGATCATGGCTTGGGCCAGCATCTTGTTTCTCCTCAGTGATTTGGTATCGATTGTCGCCACACTCCCGCCGCGAATCAACCCGCCAACGAGAGGGAGATCCCGTTTCTTTCAGCTCAGGGGGTCAGCTCCCCAAGGGAGGCGACATCCACCGGCGCAGCATAATCGACGCCCAGCAGCTCGAAGCCATTGAGCTGCATGAAATCCTGCCGCAGCCCGGCAAAGTCCCCCAGCCCGTGGAAATTGTCCGGCGTCACCTTGGGCCAGAGCGCCGAGACGGCGGCCTGAATGGCCGGGTCGAGCTCGTGGTCATCCATCCGGATCAGCCGGTTACCATCGGCCACCACCCCATTGGGCCCGTACATCTTTGCGGCAAACAGTCGCTGCATCTGCTCGATGCAGCCTTCGTGCACACCGCGCTCCTTCATCACCCCCATCAGCAAGCCGAGATAGACCGGCAGCACCGGAATATAGGCGCTCGCCTTGGTCACCAGCGCCTTGCAGACTGACACCCAGGCATGGCCACCAATCTCGGCCAGCTGCAGGTTGATGGTCTCGGCGGTGGCGTGCAGATGCTCCTTGGCATAACCGATGGTGCCATCGCGATAGAGGGGATAGGTGGATTCGGGGCCGATATAGGAGTAGGCCACGGTTTGCGCGCCGGGCGCGAGACAACCGGCCTGCTGCAACGCCTGCATCCAGAGCTGCCAATCCTCGCCCCCCATCACGGTGACGGTGTCGCGGATCTCCTCCGGCGTGGCGGGCGCCAGCGACTGCTGCACCAAGGTATCGCGCTCCAGATCCAACCCCCAACCGCTGAACGGCTGGCCGGTGGTCTTGAGCACCGAGCGCACCTGCGTGCCATCGGGCAGCACCCGGATGCCGCTCGCCAGCGAATAGATCACCAGATCCACCTGCCCAAGCTGCTGGCGGATGGTATCGATGGCCTGCTGGCGCATCCCGTCGGAGAAGGCATCGCCAATCAGGTTGATGGCGATACGCCCCTCCTGCTCCGCCTCCTTGCGAAACCAGATGTTGTTGTACCAGCCGGCGCTACCCAATCCTTTGTCGGAAGGGCCACGTTCGAAGGAGATACCGATGGTATCGGCACCGGCACCAAAGGCGAGTGCAATGCGCGACGCCAGCCCAAACCCGGAGGAGGCCCCCAGCACCAGCACCCGCTTGGGGCCGTTGAACGGGCCAGCAGCCTTGATGCGTTCGATCTGCTGCTGCACGGCGGCGCGACAGCCGATAGGGTGACAGTTGCGGGCAACACAACCTTGAATCTGGGGATGAATGATCATGGGAAGGCCTCCAAAGAAACTGGCTACAGCATAACCAAATCGAAGGAGATTAACTTGATGCCGGATCGCTATCAGTCAGAAAAGCGGCAAGAAATGAGGCAGAAAAACAAAAGGGAGCACGTGGCTCCCCAAAGCGGTATTCAGATGCTTTTTGTTGTTTTGTGTTCATTGCGAAGCACGGGCCCATCCTATGCCTCTCCCCCCAGATCGGCAAGCCGAGGGGTGTGACCGGCGTCAAACTCTTGTTTAATTTATAGGCAAATAGTGGTTAATAACTGAGTGGTTGACCCTGTGTCACACGTCATTAAACTCATTTAAATCCCAAAACTGTGCCTGAGGCACCATTTTAGTTTCAGCAGAGATTGGTATAGTGGGCTGAAGGATCGGTAAGGAGAACCCCCATGAGTGGAACAACCTATTACAAGCATATTCTGGCTGCGATCGACCTCTCTGAAGACAACCGCAAGGTGATCGACAAGGCGGTGGACAGAGCCCGCTCCAACGGCGCCAAGCTGTCGGTTATCCATGTCGATGTGGACCTCAAGGATCTCTACACCGAGATGATCGATATCGACATCGACAACGTGCAGGATCAGGTTATCGCCGAAGCGAAAGAGAAGCTGGAGGCATTTCTGGCCTCGGTGGACTATCCCATCGAGAAGAAGCTGGTGATCTGCGGCGATCTGAGCGAGCGGGTCAATCAGGCAGTCAAGGAGTACGAGATCGACCTGCTGGTGTGCGGCCATCGCCAGAGCTTCTGGAGCCTGCTCACCTCCAGCGCCCGTCAGCTGATGAATACAGTGCCCTGCGATCTGCTGGTCGTCCCATTGCAGAAGTAATGAAACCGGCGTAGTGTGATTTGCTATGAATATGACCGCATTCAATCACAACTACTGGTGGTGCTGCTCCTAAACAGGCGGCACCGCGTTTCTATTGTAAATTTCCCAAAGAAAACACCGTGACCGCCGAGAGGCGGTCAACTGTTTTTATCCCTTTGTCGCCTCCCGGCTCACCCAACTGGAGAGAGTGACATGCACAACCCCGTAATCCTGACTGGCGATCGTCCCACCGGCAAACTGCACATCGGCCACTATGTCGGCTCCCTGCGCCAGCGCGTCGAAGCCCAGCACCACTACCGTCAATTCGTGATGATCGCCGACTTACAGGCGTTGACCGACAACGGCCACAACCCGGCCAAGGTGACCGACAACGTACTGGAGGTAATGGCCGACTATCTGGCGGTCGGCCTCGACCCGGCCAAGACAACCTTCTGTCTGCAAAGCGCCCTGCCCGCCCTCGCCGAACTCACCTGCTACTACCTCAATCTGGTCAGCGTCGCCCGGCTGGAGCGCAACCCCACCGTCAAGGCGGAGATCCAGCAGAAAGGGTTCGAACGCACGCTGCCGGCCGGTTTTCTGGTTTATCCGGTGAGTCAGGCAGCCGACATCACCGCCTTTCGCGCCAGCCATGTGCCGGTCGGGGAAGATCAGCTGCCGATGCTGGAGCAGACCAACGAGATCGTCCGCCGCTTCAACTCTCTGGTAGGCAAAGAGGTGCTGACCGAATGCCAGCCGATCCTGAGCGACACCGGCCGCCTGCCCGGCATCGACGGCAAGGCCAAGATGTCCAAATCCCTCGGCAATACCATAGAGCTCGGCATGTCGGCGGAAGAGATCAAACAGGCGGTGTTCGCCATGTATACCGACCCCAACCACCTCAAGGTGAGCGATCCCGGTCAGGTGGAGGGAAATACGGTGTTCGCCTATCTGGATGCTTTCCACCCCGACAAGGCGCTGGTCGCCGAAATGAAGGC
The DNA here is from genome assembly GCF_040908355.1 of Aeromonas sp. R2-2. Lineage (NCBI taxonomy): Bacteria > Pseudomonadati > Pseudomonadota > Gammaproteobacteria > Aeromonadales > Aeromonadaceae > Aeromonas > Aeromonas sp. R2-2. The sequence continues at coordinate 16,806 of NZ_JBFODQ010000046.1, forward strand.
GCACTACCGGCGCGGCGGACTGGGGGACATGCGCTGCAAACAGGTGCTCAATGACTGCCTGCAGACCCTGCTCGCCCCGATGCGGGAGCGCCGGGCCGCGGCCATTGCCGACAAGAAGATGCTGCTGGAACTGCTCTATCAGGGCACCGAGCAGGCCCGCATCATCACCGATGAGGTATTGGCGGAGGTGAAAAGCGCCATGGGGCTGGATTACTTCGCCAGCATCCGCTGAGCGGGAGTCCCGAGCGCATCGTCGCCGTAGAGGTCGAACACCAGCTGGTGCAACAGGCTCTTGAACCAGCCGATCGCCTCGTCGTGGGCGGTGAGCGGGTGCCCCGCCATTAGGTAGACGATGGGGATGGCGGGGTCGAGCTGGTGCATCCGCAGCGGGTAGTAGCGGCAGAAGTGGCGTCCGATCATCTCGGGCACCACCACCAGATAGCGGCCGGTCGCCATCAGCGGCGGCACCGCCATAAAGCTCGGCAACCGCACGCCCAGCTCCCGCTCCACCCCGAAACGGGCCAGCCAGAGCTCCACCATCGCCTGACTGTGACCCCAGCTGGAGGTGTGGATGTGGGGACGGCTCACCAGCTCAACCGGAGTCAGCACATCGGGCAATTCGCTGCCGAGCGGCGACAGGCAGACCAGAGGGTTGTTGAACCACTCCTCCCGCCATAAGCGGGGTGAGAGATGATTCGCCCCGGCGAAACCGATCACCAGATCCAGCTCCCCCTTCTCCAGCTCCCGCTCGTAGTCGCTGTCCGCCAACTCGCACACCTCAAGCCGACAGTGAGGCGCCTGCCGATGGAGCCGCTCCACCAGCACCGGCACCAGCCCGTGCTCCACCGAGCCCGGGGTGGCGATACGGAAAATCCGCCGCGCGGTGGCGGGATCAAACCCTTTGGCCTGCCGCAATCCCTGCTCCAGCATCGCCAGCGCCTGGCGAACAGGCCCGGCCAGCGCCTTGGCTCGCTCGGTCGGCATCATCTCGCGCCGACTCATCACGAACAGCGGGTCATCCAGCGCCACTCGCAGCCGCCCCAAGGCGTGACTGACGGTGGATTGGGAGAGATGCAGCCGTTCGGCGGCACGGGTGACATTGCGCTCCTGCATCAGCATGTCGAATACGGCGAGCAGGTTGAGGTCGAGACGGGCGAGCGAGCTATCCATCGATATTAGCCATAGTTAAATGCCAACAATTCATTTTTACCATAGTAACAGATTGCCTAGAATGCGCTGGCTTAATACATCGGAGATTCAAATGCGTAGCTATCTGTTATTGCTGGCCATTGGCCTGCTGTGGGGTTCCCAGTTCATTTTCATGCACCAGGCCGTTGCCGAGTTGCCCCCCATTCTGGTGGCTGCCGGTCGTGCCCTGTGCGGCAGCCTGACCTTGGGTCTGCTCTGCCTGTTCATGCGACTCAAGAGTGAGCACACCCCGTGGCGCACCTATATGCTGATCGCCCTGCTGGATGCCACCATCCCCTTCATCATGGTCGCCTGGGGCCAACAGTATGTGGATAGCGCCATCGCCGCCGTGGTCATGGGTTGTATCCCGTTTGTGACCATTCTGGCTGCACCGCTGTTTATTTCTGGTGAAAGAATCACCAAAACCGGTCTGCTTTCCGTGATCATCGGCTTTGCCGGTGTACTCACCCTGTTCTGGCCGAAACTCTCCCAGGGCATGAACGCCGGTCTGCTCGGTGCCATGGCCATCCTGCTGGGTGCCAGCTGCTTCGCCATCGGCCTGCTGATGATCAAGCGCTTCGCCAAGGACCATCCGGTCGTGGTCGCCCGCAATATCCTGATCTCCTCGGCAATCCAGTTGCTGCTGGTCGCCCCCTTCATGGTTGATCTCGGCAGCCTGACCCTGCCGAGCACCCAGGCCCTGAGCGCGATCACCGTGCTGGGTACCCTCTGTACCGGTCTGGTCTACTTCCTCTACATGGCGCTGATCCAGAAGGCCGGTCCGACGTTCGCCTCCTTCAGCAACTATCTGGTGCCGCTGTTCGGTGTGATGCTGGGCGCCCTGTTCCTCGGCGAGCAGATCCATCCCACCACAGGTGTTGCTCTGGCCCTGATCCTCGGCTCGGTCGCCATGAACCAGTGGGCGCAACAGCGTCGCATGCAGCGCGAGGTCTCCCTATGTCAGGCATCCTGACCACACTTTGCGGTGGTCTGGTTCTGATTGCCGGCTGGCAGTATCGCCAGCGGCTGGCCGGGATCCTGGGCCTGCTGATGGTACTGCTGCCCTGGTTCTTCGATAGCAAGCTGCAAGCCATGCTGAGCTATGCCCTGAATGCCTGAAGTCCATCTCTGAATGTGTGACGAGAGTCTATCTCTCCTGTTTTTGGGACTGTTTTAAAAAACCTCCGATTTGTCCCCCGCTACCGGCGCTCTGCGCCGGTTTTTTTATGCCTGCCAACCGGCATCAGATCAGATAGCGATAGCTGAGTCGCTCGTTCTTGCGCGGCCCGGTGATCTGCCAGCTCAGCAAGAAACCGCCGTCTATCTCAGTCAACTCGGCACTGTAGTGATCCGCCCCGCACAGATGGGGCTCGGCGGTCAGCCAGCGGCCATCCCCCTGCGGCAGCAACTCGAACAGTTCGACCGGCGCTTGATAACGCAGATGGGAGAGACGGATCCCCCGCTCGCTACGCTGCCACCAGAAGCGGTTATGCATGGCGAGTTCCCTGCCATGCGGCGTGGTGTAGCGACCCTGCTCGTTAAAGAGCCAGCCCCCCTGATGATCGGTCACCTGCACACGCCCCTCGCCCCGACCATTCCAGTCGGTCGCCGACCCCTCGCCATTGTTGGCGGTAAAGGAAAATGCTCCGACCTGTGGCAATCGCGCCCATAAACGCTGGATTGCCGCTTCCATCTCGGCCATCATAGCCCCCTTAAAATTGACAACTGATGATAAATCAAACACATGAACTACTTGATAGGGGTCACCCTGCTCTGGTCATTCTCCTTCAGCCTGATCGGGGTCTACCTCGCCGGTCAGGTGGATGCCTACTTCTCGGTGCTGACCCGCATTGCCCTCGCCAGTCTGGTGTTTCTCCCCTTCCTGCGCCGCCGCTGGCTGCGCCCCGATCTGGCGGCCAAGCTGATGGCGCTGGGCGCCATCCAGCTCGGCATCATGTATCTCTTCTACTACCACTCCTTCCTGCTGCTGACGGTGCCGGAAGTACTGGTCTTTACCATCTTCACCCCCATCTACGTCACCCTGCTCCACGACCTGCTGGAAGGGCGCTTCAAGCCCACCTATCTGTGGGGCGCCCTGCTGGCGGTGCTCGGGGCTGCCGTCATCCGCTTCGACGGCCTGACCGAAAGCTATGTGCTGGGATTTCTGGTGGTGCAGGGGGCCAACCTCTGTTTCGCCCTGGGTCAAGTGGGCTACAAGGTACTGCTGGCAAGGGAGGCGGAGCAACCGCCGCAACTGGCGGTGTTCGGCTGCTTCTATCTGGGGGCGCTGGTGATCGCACTGCCCGCCTGGTGGCTGCTGGGCAAGCCGCAATACCCAACGTCAGGGTTGCAGTGGGGTATTCTGCTCTGGCTGGGGGTGGGTGCCTCCGGCCTCGGCTACTTCCTCTGGAACAAGGGGGCGACGCTGGTCACCAGCGGGGTGCTGGCCATCATGAACAATGCGCTCATTCCGGCCGGCTTGCTGGTCAATCTGCTGCTCTGGGGCAAGGATACCGACCTGACCCGACTGACCATCGGCGGCCTGCTGATGCTGGCCTCGCTCTGGGTCTGCCAGCGTGACAAGCGCGGCCAACCCTGACCACACTCAGCCGACGACGGTGTTGTGCTCCCGTCTGGCCTGACTGTGACAGCTGGCCAGCCGGGCCAGCAGATGATCGAGCTGCTCGCCAGCCTGACTCTGCACCAGCCCGATGCTGACGGTGACCGGCCGCTGTGACAGCAGGCTGGCATCGGCAATCTCGAGGCGCAGCCGCTCGGCGATCTCCAGCGCACTGATCCGCTCGGTCTGGGAGAGCATCAGGATAAAACCGTCCTCATCCCAGCGGGCGAAGGGATCTTCCCGCCGCAGTTCGTGGCGTACGATACGCGCCAGCTTGGCCAGCATGGCGTCGCAAGCCGCTTCGCCAAACAGTTGCTGGATTTTGGCCATGTGATCGACCGAGAACTGCAGCAAACTGAAAGTGCCGCTCTCGGTCGCCAGCCGCTCTTCAAGCAGTTGCTCGAAACGGCCACGGCTCTCCAGTCCGGTCAGCGGATCGGTGCCATGTCGCTCCTCCACAAGCACGGCAGCGGGATCGAGGTGACGGACGACCCCCAGCAGGTAACCCCGCTCATCACGACGCATCCGCTCTTCCAGCCGGATGTAGTGACCGTGATGATGCAGAATGCGGTATTCGAGGCGCAGACCGCTGCTGCGGCCGCTCTGGCAGGCGAGCAGGGCATCTTCCAGCCGGGCAACATCGTCGGGATGCACCCGATCCAGCCAGCCGAGATCATCCGGCCAGCACTCTCCCAATCCCAACAGGCGCAGGCAGGAGGGATCACGCTGCAGTCCATGTTGGGCTGACCAGCTCCAGATCCCCGCCTCCAGCAGCGCCATGGCATCAGACAGCAGACCCGGATCAAGCCGGGCAGTCACATCGACCAAAGGTGTCTTGAGCATTTCCATGGGGCGCCTCGAAACGGGATCTGAATACTTGCTCAATAAGTAACATTGGCGTTCACGCCGAGCAACAGGGTCAGAGCGCTTTTCCCTGATACCCGTTCATCAAGGTCTGCCAGTTCTCCGGTACGAAGTGGAAACTGGTATGCAGTTGAGACTCTTTATTGAATGAACGGAGCAAGCGTTCCAGATTGGCCTTCTGCCATTCGCCGGGGGAGCGGATCGCCCCCTTGTCAAAATCGATCACCCACACCTTGCCCTCTTTATCGAGCAGCAGATTGTGGCTGTTGAGATCGGCGTGATAGACCCCGGCATCGTGCAGCTGACGCACCGTCTGACCTATCTTGTGCCATACCTCGGTCGCCACCGGCCCCTGCTTGAGCAGTGCCACCATATCCTTGGCACCGCGAATTCGCTCTATCAGGATATCGGCACGATAGAATGGGCCCTGTTTGACCATGCGGGCACCAAACGGACGCGGCACCGGCAGACCCAGCTCGCACAGCTTGGCCAGCAGGGTGTATTCGGCCATGGCGCGGCTCGACTCAACCCCTTCGAACCAGAAGCGATCCCGCACCACCTTGCCCACCATGCCGCCACGATAGTAGTGGCGCAGCACCAGATGGCGGGACTCATCCTTGACGAACCAGGTCACCCCCCGCCCGATGGAGGTTCCCACCACCTGACGGTTGTTCTGCCACCAGGCAGGATCGAATAACTGGGGAGAGGGGTCGCGAAAGGCCCCTTCGGCATACCAGCAGATCTGGTTGTGTTCGGTCTGTACTCGCATCGTGGAGATCCCGCTCGGTGGGTCATGGATCGCAATTTTTCAATTGGCGATGAGGCTGCCGCTCTGGCATGCCCGCAATAGTGGCCTTTAATCAACGACGTGCAGAAACAGGTCATGGCGCTGGGCCCGGCCTATCCCGGCTGACGATTGTGCGCAATTTTACAATCCAGAGGGGAGTTTGCATAATGCCATCCACCCTTTTTGCCAGCCGTGCGCCACAACATGCCGCTATTTCAAACGCCCCCCTCCTCCATCTGCATCCTGCGGCTCTCCGCCATCGGGGATTGCTGCCACGCACTGGCGCTGGTGCGCGTCATCCAGCGGGAGTGGCCACAAACCCGCATCACCTGGATCACCGGCAAAATCGAGGCAACCCTGTTTGCTGATCTGCCCGGCGTCGAGGTAATCCCCTTCGACAAGAGCAAGGGGTGGCGCGGCTATCGCGATCTCTGGCAGACCCTCAAGGGGCGCAAATTCGATGCCCTGCTCCACCTGCAGGCAGCGATGCGAGCCAGCATCGCCACCCTCGGCATCAGCGCCAAGGTCAAACTAGGGTTTGATCGGGAACGGGCCAACGACGGCCAGTGGCTGTTCACCAACCACAAGGTGCCTTCGCCTGCCTCCCCCCATGTGCTGGACGGTTTCCTCGCTTTCGCCAAAGAGCTCGGCATCAAGGATCTGACCCCGGACTGGCAACTGCCCATCAGCGCCGAGCATCAGGCGTGGGCAAGGGAGAAGATTGGCGGCAAACCGACCCTGCTAATCTGCGCCGCCGCCAGCAAGGCCTTCAAGAACTGGACGGCCGCAGGCTATGCTGCGCTGGCAGATCACGCCGCCAACAAGGGCTTTCAAGTTTATCTCTGTGGCGGGCCTGCCAAACTGGAGCGGGATCTGGCTGCCGAGATCCAGCGCTTAAGCCAGAGCAAACCGGTCGATCTGGTGGGGCAGACCAACCTCAAGCAGTTATTGGCACTGATTGGCGAGGCGAGTCTGGTACTGGCCCCCGATACCGGCCCCACCCATATGGCCACCATTGTAGGCACGCCGGTGATCGGCCTCTATGCCCACCACAATCCGGCCCGCACCGGCCCCTATCTGTGCCGCGACTACGTGGTCAGCGTCTATCAGGAGCTGGTCGAGCAGGAGACCGGCAAGCCGCTGGCCGAATTGAGCTGGCGCACCCGTCTCAAAGACCCGGAGGCCATGCGAAAAATCACCAGCGAGCAGGTGATCGCCGCGTTCGATCGACTCTGCGCCGATCGTCAGCTGCCGCAGTGACAGGGCACCTCGGGAATTCCGAGCCATCAGGCAGGGATAACCTGATAGCCTCTGCCCTCAGCCAAAGGCACAATGCAGGCTGATGTGGGTTACGCTCCCGCAGCAAGCTACGAATCTTTGATCGGCTGGAATATGATTCCGGCCGTTTTTTTATTCGCCGCATTCTGGTAAAATTCGCCGCCTTTACATCCTCCTGACTCAAGAATTTTCCGCGTTTTGCGTTTGGCTGTCTCCCTTTCGGGCACAAGACGGCGGTCTCTGCTACAACCAAAACAGCGGTTTCGATTAAAGGTAATAATATGGCGCAACAAGGCACTCTCTATATCATCTCTTCTCCGAGCGGCGCGGGTAAATCCAGTCTGCTCAATGCCTTGCTGACCAACCACAATCAAGCTGGCAAGATGCAGCTGTCGGTTTCCCACACCACTCGCGCCACCCGTCCTGGCGAAGAGCACGGCGTACACTACCACTTCGTTCAGGTGGAAGAGTTCAAGGCGCTGATCGAGCGCGGTGATTTTCTGGAGTGGGCCGAAGTGTTCGGCAACTACTACGGCACCTCCCGCGCCACCATCGAAGCCTGTCTGGCCAAGGGGATCGACGTATTCCTCGACATCGACTGGCAAGGTGCCCGCCAGATCCGCGAGCAGATGCCGACCAAATCCATTTTCATCCTGCCCCCCAGCCGCGAAGAGCTGGAACGCCGCCTGATTGGGCGCGGTCAGGACAGCGCCGAAGTGATTGCCGGCCGGATGGCGAAAGCCATTGCCGAAATGGTGCACTACGACGAGTATGACTATGTCATTATCAACGAAGACTTCGAGCAGGCGCTGTTCCAGCTCAGGTCCATTATTGAGTGCCAACGGCTGGAGATGCGTCACCAGCAACAGGCTCAAAAAAACTTGCTGCAACAGCTACTGGCAGAGTAAGCCAAAAACAAGTAAACTTTTGCGTCATTTTTAAACACTGCTTTTCTAAATACAGAAAGCCCAAACACTGGAGTCCTGCATGGCACGCGTTACTGTAGAAGATGCTGTAAAACAGGTAGGTAACCGTTTTGACCTGGTGCTGGTCGCCGCGCGCCGCGCTCGTCAAATCGCGGTACAAGGCAAAGATCCCCTGGTCGACGAAGAGAACGACAAGCCGACTGTGATCGCCCTGCGTGAGATCGAGCTGGGTCTGGTGAACAATCAAGTGATGGACACCCAGGACCGCTACGAACAGCAAGAGCAGGAAGCCGCCGAGCTGGCTGCCGTTGCTGCCATCGCCGAAGGCCGCGGTTAAGTTATTCCTCCGGTTGGCACCCGCCCGGGTGCCGACTGTTCATCCCCATTTACAACCGCTCGAAAACCTCGCAAACTCAGGGCTATACCCTCAATTCCACGAATTGCCGTTTCACCGCTGCGGGGACTGTCTTGTATTTATTTGAAAACCTTAAAGAAATAGCCAGTTCCTACCTGCCGCCAGAGCAGGTTGAGAAGCTCAAGCAAGCCTATGTGGTGGCCCGTGATGCCCACCAGGGTCAGATGCGTTCCAGTGGCGAACCCTACATCACCCACCCTGTTGCCGTTGCCCGAATCCTGGGTGACATGCGCCTCGATCATGAAACCCTGATGGCCGCCGTGCTGCACGACGTCATCGAAGACACCTCTGTCACCAAGGCCGATCTGGCCGAACAGTTTGGCAATGCGGTTGCAGAACTGGTGGCCGGGGTCTCCAAGCTCGACAAGCTGAAATTTCGCGATCGCAAAGAGGCGCAGGCCGAGAACTTCCGCAAGATGGTGATGGCAATGACCCAGGATATCCGGGTCATTCTGATCAAGCTGGCCGACCGCACCCACAATATGCGAACCCTGGGTTCCCTGCGACCGGACAAACGCCGCCGCATCGCCCGGGAAACCCTCGAAATCTTCGCCCCCATCGCCAACCGCCTCGGTATTCACACCATGAAGAACGAGCTGGAAGAGCTGGGTTTCGAGGCGCTCTATCCCATGCGATCCCGCGTGTTGCGCGAATCGGTGCGCCGCGCCCGTGGCAATCGCCGCGAGATCATCGACTCCATCCAGAGCGAAATCAGCGGTCGTCTAAAAGAGGCAGGAATCGAGCATCAGGTCAGTGGCCGCGAGAAAAACCTCTTCTCCATCTACAACAAGATGGAGAAAAAAGAGCTGCAATTTCATGAGGTAATGGATATCTACGCCTTTCGGGTCAAGGTGAAGGACATAGATACCTGTTACCGGGTGCTGGGGCAGATGCACAGCCTCTATAAGCCGCGCCCCGGCCGCTTCAAGGATTACATCGCCATCCCCAAGACCAACGGCTACCAGTCGCTGCACACCTCGCTGGTGGGGCCGCACGGGGTACCGGTGGAGGTGCAGATCCGCACCGAATTTATGGATCAGATGGCCGACAAAGGGGTTGCTGCCCACTGGGCCTACAAGCAGGATGGCGACAGCTCGGGTACTACCGCCCAGATCCGCGCCCAGCGCTGGATGCAGAGTCTGCTGGAATTGCAGCAGAGCGCCGGCAGCTCGTTTGAATTTATCGAAGGGGTCAAAACCGACCTCTTCCCCGACGAGATCTACGTGTTCACGCCGGAAGGACGCATCATGGAGCTGCCCGCTGGCGCCACGCCGGTGGACTTCGCCTACACGGTGCACACCGATATCGGCCATGCCTGCGTCGGTTCACGGGTCGACCGCCACCCCTACCCGCTCAGCAGCCCGCTGCACTCGGGCCAGACGGTGGAGATCATTACTGCACCGGGCGCCCGCCCCAACGCGGCCTGGCTCAACTTCGTGGTGACCACCAAGGCCCGTTCCAAGATCCGCCAGTTCCTCAAGAACCTGCGCACCGAAGAGTCGGTGGTGCTGGGTCGCCGCCTGCTCAACCATGCGCTGGGCGCCAAGAATATCGAAGACATTCCCGAGCCACGCATCAAGCAGGTGCTGGCCGATACCAAGCATGAGAACCTGCAGGGGCTGCTGGCCGATGTGGGCCTCGGCAACGCCATGAGCGTGATGGTGGCGCGCCGCATGCTGGGGGATGAACTACCGCCGGAAGAGCAACCCAAGTCCAGCAGCAAGAAGATGCCGATCAAGGGTGCCGACGGCATGCTGGTCACCTTCGCCAACTGCTGCCGTCCGATCCCGGGAGATGCCATTATCGCCCATATCAGCCCGGGCAAGGGTCTGGTGATTCACCAGGAAGCCTGCCGCAACATCAAGGGCTACAGCAAGGAGCCGGACAAGTACCTGCCGGTGCAGTGGGAAGTGGACAAGGAGCAGGAGCAGGAGTTCCGCACCGGTATCAGCATCGAGATCGTCAACCATCAGGGAGCGCTGGCCGAGCTGGCCAACGTGATTGCCGCCACCGGCGCCAATATTCACGCCATCAGCACCGAAGAGAAGGATGGCCGGGTCTATCAGGTCAGCCTGCTCATCACCACCAAGAGCCGCATCCACCTAGCCAACATCATGCGCAAGATCCGCGTGATGCCCAACGTGCTCAAGGTGAGCCGACAGAAGAACTGAACACAGGCGGCGCAAGCCGCCTGCTGCTTTTATAGAGACAAGCCATGACCCCCGAACGCTTCAAGCGCATCACCGATATGCTGGCCCAGCGTCAGCTCGATTTGACCGTCTGTATGGAAGAGGTACACAAACCTCACAATCTGGCCGCCATCGTGCGTACCGCCGATGCCATCGGCATCCACCGGGTACACGCGGTCTGGCCCAAAACCTGGATCCACAAGCGCAAGGGCACCGCCCGCGGCAGCCAGAACTGGGTGGATGTAAAACTGCACCCGGATATCGGCACAGCCGTTGCCGAGCTGAAAGCTTCAGGCATGCAGATCCTGGCAACTCACCTCTCAGACAGCTCGGTCGATTTTCGCGCCATCGATTACACCAAACCGACCGCCATTCTGGTGGGTCAGGAGAAACACGGCATCGGTGAAGAGGCGCTGGCGCTGGCCGACCACCATATCGTCATTCCCATGGTGGGCATGGTGCAGTCCCTCAACGTCTCGGTGGCTGCCGCCGCCATCCTCTACGAGGCGCAGCGCCAGCGCGAGCTGGCCGGTTACTATCAGCGCGGCTGCCCGCTCACACTGGAGGAGCAGAACAGCATCCTGTTCGAGGGGGGTTATCCTATCTATGCCCAGCTCTGCAAAGAGAAAGAGATGCCCTACCCCCAGCTCGGCCCGGCCGGTGAAATTCTGGCGGACGAAGAGTGGTGGCAACGGATGCAGCTGACCCGCAAAGGGTGGGCGCAGCAGAGCGAGCAGGACGATCCGCAGGAGGAGTGATGGATAACCCTTTTGGCAGCTGGCTGGAATCGCAAATCATCCGGGATCACCTGACCAACCCGAACATAGAGGCCGGCGACTACAGCTACTACTCCGGCTACTACCACGGCAAGCCGTTCGAGGATCACTGCGTCCGCTACCTGCTCGGCGATGGCTCGACCCGCGACACCTGGGAGAGCGGCCTCTGGGGCGAGGTGGATCGGCTGATCATCGGCAAATTCTGCTCCATCGGCTCGGGCGCCACCTTCATGCTGGCAGGCAATCAGGGCCACCGGCTGGATTGGGTTTCCACCTTCCCGTTCAATCCCGACACCTTTGGCGAAGGGACCCGCAGCGGCTTTCTGCGCAAGGGGGACACCCGGATTGGCAACGATGTCTGGATCGGCTCGGAAGCGATGATCATGCCCGGTATCACTATCGGTGATGGCGCCGTCATCGCCACCCGCGCCGTGGTGACCAAGGATGTGGCCCCTTACACCATAGTCGGCGGCAACCCGGCCCAGCCGATCCGCCGTCGCTTCAGTGATGAGCAGATCCTCATGCTGCAAGAGATGCAGTGGTGGGACTGGCCCCTGCACCGCTTGCAAGCCAGCATGGCGCTGCTCTGCTCGGGGGATATCGCCGCCCTTTATCACCATTGGCAACAGGAGTGTGCCTGATGAAACCCCTCTCTCTTTCCCTGTTGGCCCTGACCCTGTTTTCTGCCGGAGCCCTTGCCGTGACCAATACCTATCAGCTCACCAGCGAAGCCGATGTACCCAGCCTCTACCAGCAAACCCTGCCCGACTTCTGGCGCCAGCATGCGGTTGAAGGGGAGTTCAAGGGCAAGGACGGGGTGACCATCCGCTATGCCGCGCTGCGGCAGGAGAAGGTTGATCGCGCCATCCTCATCGTCAATGGCCGGGTCGAAAGCTACCTCAAGTATCAGGAGCTGGCGTGGGATCTCTGGCGTCAGGGCTACAGCCTCTATCTCATCGACCATCGTGGTCAGGGGATGTCCGACCGGATGCTGAATGACCCGCAGAAGGGATATGTCGACCAGTTCGACGATTATGTGGTCGATCTCAAGCAGTTTCACGACCAGATCATCATGGCGGACCAGCCTGCCAAGCTGTTCCTGCTGGCCCACTCCATGGGCGGCGCCATCTCGGCCCGCTATCTGGAACGCTGGCCGGATGATATCAAGGCGGCCGTGCTCTCCTCCCCCATGCTGGGCATCAATCTCGGCGGTCTGCCCAAGTGGCTGGCCAAGGGATTGGCGAGCACCATAGGCACGGTCGGCGGCTGGCTTGGCGAGCCTCCCTACGGCCCCGGTCAGGGCGCCTATCAGGATCACGGCTTTGCCGACAACGAGCTGACTCACAGTCAGTCCCGCTATCAGGCGTTTCGCCAAATCTACGAGCAGCACCCGCAGATCAAGCTGGGTGGCGCTACCGCGCACTGGATTTATCAGGGGATCACCGGTGCCGATGCCGCCATCGCCGATGCGGGCGCCATCAAAACCCCGCTGCTGGTGCTGCAGGCTGGCAGCGACAGCGTGGTAGACAATGCCGCGCAGGATCGCTTCTGCACCATTGCCAAGTGTGAAGGGGGCAAACCGCTGCGCATCGAGGGTGCTTGGCACGAGCTGTTTATCGAATCCGACGACAAGCGCCAGCCCGCCCTGACCGCGATGGTCGACTTTTTCGCCCGCTTCTGAGCTGGCTATTTTTTGTAACCCTAAATAAATGGGGTGACAGTGCGGGCTAAGGTAAACTGCCCCTGTTTTCAATCGATGCCGAGGTAATGATGTTCAAGGTAGTTGTATCCGATCTCGATGGCACTCTGCTCAACAAGCAGCACCAGATCTCTCCCCGTACCCGGGATACCCTGCACCGCCTGGTAGAACAAGGTGTGAAATTCGTGGTCGCCACCGGCCGTCATCATGTTGACGTTCGCAGCTTCCGCGATGCGCTGGGGATGGACATCTACCTCATTACCTCCAATGGCGCCGTGGTCCATGACAAACAGGATCAGCTGATTTTCAACCAGCCGCTGCCGACCGAGATCGCCGCCGAACTGATTGCGCTGGAGCGCGACCCCTCTATCCACCTCAATGTCTATCAGGGTGATGACTGGGTGGTGGAAGAGGAGCTGCCCTGGCTGCTGCAGTTCCACGACGAGTCAGGGTTTACCTACCGCCTCGTCGATGACCTGAAACAGGAACCGAAAGAGCAGATCAACAAGGTGTTCTACATCGGTGACCACGAGAAGCTGCTGAAGATTGAGGCGCACCTCAACCAGCGCTACGGCGATCAGCTCAACGTCACCTTCTCATTGCCGGACTGCCTCGAAGTGATGCACGCCGGGGTGCACAAGGGCAATGCTGTGCGAGCCGTGCTGGAACAGAACGGTTTCGATATGTCGGAGGCGATCGCCTTCGGCGATGGCATGAACGACTTCGAGATGTTGACCATGGTGGGACGCGGTATCGTGATGGGCAACGCCCATGACCGCCTGAAAATGGCGCTGCCGGAGTACGAGCAGACCCTCACCTCCGATGAAGATGGCGTCGCCGTCTATCTGGAAAAACTGTTCGAACTGGAGAGCGTCAGCGCAGCCTGATCCTCTTCATCCCGACATCCGATTCAGCAAAGCCTCACCATGTGAGGCTTTGTTTTTTCAGGGTTTCCAGCCAGGGATTGGGCCGCTGCCAGCTGAAGCTCTGGTTCGCACCGCCGTAGCATTCAGCCAGCCGCAGCGGCGTGCCGGGGGTATGGCGTCGCCCGGCCACATCGAGGCAGCGGGAAACCTTGCTGTTGAACAGCCTGTCTTTCTGCCACTCCCACTGCGCCTGACCGTCACAGGGGGCCAGCATCACTTCGCTGTCGTTTTTGGCTTGCAAACAGAGATCCTGCAGGCGCAACTCACCCAGATCCCACTCGAACAGTTGATCGTCTTTTCCGCTGCAAGGTTGTGCCAACACCTTCTGTTGGGACACCGCAACGCAAAAATCACCGCTGGTCAGCAAGGGGGAAAGAGAGCGCTCCTCCTGCGGTTGTGAAGCAATGGAGCCCATCATCACATCGGTGGATGGCGGCTTGATGGTACAGCCACCCAGCAGCAAGGCAGCCAGCAGGGCGGGAGAGCAAGCAAAGGAAATTTTGTTATTCATGGAAAAATGCCTGAAATGGGCCGATGACATCCGGTTGTCAGTGACTCGAGGCTGAAGCATAACCGAAAGGCGGGGCGCGCTGCCCAAATAGAGTGTAAACAGACGTAACAGGGAGAGAGTGCTGGCCCAGCGGAGGCCGGAAAGCAAAAAACCCCGCCGAAGCGAGGTTTTTCTAAATGTGGTCGGTGATAAAGGATTCGAACCTTTGACCCTCTGGTCCCAAACCAGATGCGCTACCGGACTGCGCTAATCACCGAGGCTATTTCTTTCAAAATAGTTTACTTCAAAAAAACAAAGACGACCTGATGGTCATCCTCGTCATACAGCAAGTATGGTGCGAAGAGAGGGACTCGAACCCTCACACCCGGGGGGCACTAACACCTGAAGCTAGCGCGTCTACCAATTCCGCCACCTTCGCGTACCTGACAAGCTGTAAAATGGGGTGGCTGATGGGGCTCGAACCCACGACAACCGGAATCACAATCCGGGACTCTACCAACTGAGCTACAGCCACCACAGCTGTTTTCGTTCCACAACAACGCCCGTTTAACCGACGCACTTTTGATGGTGCGCCCGACAGGATTCGAACCTGTGACCTCTGCCTCCGGAGGGCAGCGCTCTATCCAGCTGAGCTACGGGCGCTACGCTGTCGAACGGGGCGCATTATTAATGATGGTTGCTGGTTTGTCTACACTTTTCTGTCACCGAAACACTGTTCGTTGTTTTTTCAAGCACATTGCGCACTTTTCTTCCACTATTCCCCTGCTGACAGCCGAAAAGGGGCAGATCGCAGTCGCAAATCGCCTTGCTGCCTTGACTTGATTTGATGCCCATCTAGAATGAATGAACGTTCATTCAATCGAAAGTCACACTGATGATTCTGGATAAAAAAGAGAGCATCTTCAACGCGGCCCATGAGGTACTGGGTGAACGGGGTTTTCATGGTCTGTCGATTGCGGAAGTCGCCAAGAAAGCCAATGTTGCCACAGGCACCATCTATCGCTACTTCGGCGACAAGGATGATCTGATCCGGCAACTGCACCAGCACACTATCTTGCAGTGTGTGCCCATGGTCATGGCCGATGTAGCAATCGATAAAGTTTCATTTCAACAATTTCGCCAATTATGGCTCAATATTCATGCCATTTTTGTTAACGAACCCAACGCTATCCGGTGCAAATTGCAGTACGAGAGCTCTCCGCTAGGGGCAGAATTGGAAACCAATCCTGTCATTCTGGCCGCCTGGGAGCCTCTGGACCGATTTTTTGAACAGGGCGTTGAACAAGGATTGTTTATTGATTTACCGATACGGGCACTCCAGGTGTTGAGTCTGGACAGTGTCATGCATCTGGCCCTGCAGTGCAGGGTGCACAACATCACGCTGACCGAATCGCAGTTGGAAACCGCGATCCGGGCCAGCTGGAATGCCATTTTATCCCCCAATCTTTCCACCTCAGGAGCCTGTTCATGAAAAAGTGGATGGCCATTATGTTGCTGATAGCGATCGCCTTGTTTGGCAGCGTCATCGGCTTCAATTTGTTCAAACAGAAGATGATTGCCCAATATATGGCCAACCGGCCGGAACCCGAGTTCCCCGTCACCGCCATGGTGACCAAGGCGCAGGATTGGGTACCGACCATCGAAGCGATCGGCTTCATCGAGCCGAATCAGGGGGTGACCCTCTCCACCGAACTGGCAGGCACCATTGACGCCATCACCTTCGAGTCGGGCAAACCGGTCAAGGCTGACCAGCTGCTGCTGAGCCTGGACTCCACCGTGGAGCGGGCCAATCTGCGCGCCTCCCAGGCCAAGCTACCGGCGGCAAAAGCCAAGTTCGATCGTTTCCAGAACCTCTACAAGACCAGCTCCATCTCCAAAGAGCAGCTGGATGAGGCGGAAGCGGCCTATCGCTCACTGGAAGCAGATATCGAGAGTCTGAAGGCGACCATTGCCCGTCGTGAAGTGCGTGCGCCCTTTAGCGGCGTGGTCGGCCTGCGCAATGTGTTCCTCGGTCAGTATCTGCAGCCGGGCACAGATATCGTGCGCCTGGAAGATACCAGCGTGATGCGCCTGCGCTTCACCGTGCCCCAGACCGATATCTCCAAAATCAAGCTGGGCCAGACCATCAAGATCAATGTGGATGCCTATCCGCAAACCCAGTTTGACGGTCATATCACCGCCATCGAGCCTGCGGTCAACTTCCAGAGCGGCCTGATCCAGGTACAGGCAGACATTCCGAACAACGACGGTCAGCTGCGTTCCGGTATGTTCGCCCGCGCCAGCATCATTCTGCCGACGGTGAAAGATCAGATTGTGATCCCGCAAACCGCTATCTCCTTCACCCTTTACGGTCAGAACGTCTATGTGCTCAAAGAGGGCGAAGAGACCGACAAAGAGGGTAACAAGGTGAAAGTGCTGCGAGCCAAGCAGGTTGTGGTCAAGGCCGGTGAGCGCCGTGGCAACGATGTGCATGTGCTCTCCGGCATCCAGGCCGGTGACCAGATCGTACTGTCGGGTCAGGTTCGCCTGAGCAACGACACCAAGGTGCATGTGGTCGAGAACGATGCCCTGGCCGTTCCGGCACAAACCCCGATGCTGTAAGCGCGGAGATCTGCGATGCGATTTACTGACATATTTATAAAACGGCCTGTGCTGGCGATCTCGCTCAGCTTCCTGATCGCCTTGTTGGGCTTTCAGGCCATCTTCAAGATGCAGGTACGGGAATACCCCGAGGTGACCAACACGGTGATCACCGTCAGCACTGGCTACTATGGCGCCAGTTCTGATCTGATCCAGGGGTTCATCACCCAGCCGCTGGAACAGGCGGTCGCGCAAGCCGACAACATCGACTTCATGACCTCCTCCAGCCAGCTGGGTAGCTCCACCATCACTGCGTACATGAAGCTCAACACCGACCCCAACGCCGCGCTGTCCGACATCCTGGCGAAGGTGAACTCGGTGCGCTCCCAGTTGCCGAAAGAGGCGGAAGACCCGTCGGTCACCTCCTCCACCGGTTCAACCACAGCGGTGCTCTACCTCGGTTTTACCAGCCCGGAGCTCAATTCCAGCCAGATCACCGACTATCTGGAGCGGGTTATCAAGCCGCAGCTCTTTACTGTCGGCGGGGTCTCCAAGGTTGACCTCTACGGCGGTGTCGAGTTTGCCCTGCGGGTATGGCTGGATCCGGCCAAGATGGCGGCCTTCAACCTGACTGCCAGTGACGTGATGACGGTGCTCAACAGCAACAACTATCAGTCCGCGACAGGTCAGGCGACCGGTTACTTCACCCTGTTCAACGGCAACGCCGAGACCCAGGTCAAGGATGTCGACGAGTTGAAGCGTCTGGTCGTTGCTACCCGTGACGGCAAGGTAATCCGCCTTTCCGACATTGCCAAGGTGACCCTCGAGAAGAGCCACGACATCTATCGCGCCAGCGCCAACGGCCGCGAAGCAGTGGTCATGGCGGTCAACGCCGCGCCGACAGCCAACCCCATCAACATCGCCCACGATGTGCTGGCGTTGCTGCCGAGCCTTGAGCGCAATATGCCGAGCACCATGCGTCTCAACGTGATGTATGACTCAACAGTGGCGATCAACGAGTCCATCCACGAGGTTATCAAGACCATCCTGGAGGCAGCCGCCATCGTTCTGGTGGTCATCACCCTGTTCCTCGGTTCGTTCCGCGCGGTCATCATCCCGATCATCACCATTCCGCTCAGTCTTATCGGCGTGGTGATGATGATGGATATGTTCGGCTTCTCGATAAACCTGATGACTCTGCTGGCGATGGTGCTGGCGATCGGTCTGGTGGTGGATGACGCCATCGTGGTGCTGGAGAACGTCGACCGTCATATCAAGGAGGGGGAAGAACCCTTCCGGGCCGCTATTATCGGTACCCGTGAAATTGCGGTGCCGGTTATCGCCATGACAGTTACTCTGGCGGCGGTATACGCCCCTATCGCCTTGATGGGGGGCATCACAGGCTCTCTGTTCAAGGAGTTTGCCCTGACGCTGGCCGGTGCCGTGTTCGTCTCGGGCATCATCGCCCTGACTCTGTCACCGATGATGTGTTCCAAGATGCTCAAGGCCAACGAGCAGCCAGGCAAGTTCGAGAGCACAGTCCATCACCTGCTGGAGCGGATGACCGATCGCTACGACAGCATGCTGCACGCCGTGATGAAAAAGCGCCCCGTCATCGTGGTGTTCGCCGTCATTGTCTTCGCCAGCCTGCCGTTGCTGTTCAAGTTCATCCCGAGCGAACTGGCACCGTCAGAGGACAAGGGGGTAATGGCCGTGCTGGGTACCGCACCGTCCAACGCCAACCTGGACTACATCGAAAACACCATGGCGGATGTGAACAAGATCCTGGACGACCAGCCCGAGATCGCCTTCTCCCAGGTCTTCTCAGGGGTGTTCAACGCCAACCAGGCGTTCGGTATCGCCTCCATGGTGCCCTGGAGCCAGCGTGAAGCGAGCCAGAAAGAGGTGCTGGATCGGGTCGCCAATCTGGTGAAAGACATCCCGGGTATGGCCATCACCACCTTCCAGTTCCCGGAGCTGCCGGGTGCATCGAGTGGTCTGCCGATCCAGTTCGTCATCACCACCCCGAACAGCTTCGAAAGCCTGTTCCTGGTGGCCGGTGAAATTCTGGCCGCGGCGCAGAGTAACGGTCAGTTCGTCTATTCGGATCTCGATCTGAACTACGACTCCGCCACCATGAAGATCCGCATCGACAAGGACAAGGCAGGTGCCTACGGCATCACCATGCAGGATATCGGAATCACCATGGGCACCATGATGGCGGACGGTTACGTCAACCGTATCGACCTGGATGGCCGCTCCTACGAGGTGATCCCGCAGGTCGAGCGCAAATACCGTCTCAATCCGGAGTCCATCAAGGGCTATTACGTGCGGGCCGCAGACGGCAAGTCGATCCCGCTCGGCAGCCTGATCAGCATTGAAGTGGTTGGCGAGCCCCGCGCCCTGCCCCACTTCAACCAGCTGAACTCCGCCACCATTGGCGCCGTTCCGGCTCCGGGCGTGGCCATGGGTGATGCGATCAACTGGTTCCAGACCACCGCCGACGAGAAGCTGCCGCAAGGCTATCGTTACGACTTTATGGGTGAAGCCCGTCAGTTCGTCACCGAAGGCAATGCGCTCTATGCCACCTTCGCGCTGGCACTGGCCATCATCTTCCTGGTGCTGGCGATCCAGTTCGAGTCGGTGCGTGACCCGCTGGTCATCATGGTCTCTGTACCGCTCGCCATCAGCGGGGCCTTGATTGCCCTGGCATGGGGTATGGCGACCATGAACATCTACTCCCAGGTGGGCCTCATCACCCTGGTGGGTCTGATTACCAAGCACGGTATCCTGATCTGTGAAGTAGCTAAGGAAGAGCAGCTGCTGCGCGGCATGAACCGGATGGAAGCAGTAATGCAGGCCGCCAAGGTGCGTCTGCGTCCGATCCTGATGACCACGGCGGCCATGATTGCCGGTCTGATCCCGCTGCTCTACGCCGCTGGCGCCGGTGCGGCACAGCGTTTCAGTATCGGTATCGTCATCGTGGCTGGTCTTGCCATCGGTACCCTGTTTACCCTGTTCGTACTGCCGGTGATCTACACCTATCTGGCTTCCGAGCACAAACCCTTGCCGGTATTCGATGAAACCATTCCGCCCAAAGCAAACGGTGGACATTAATCATCAATCACATGCAAAGGCCCCGATACGGGGCCTTTTTTATGCTTCGCAGGAAAGACGACATAAGTGCATGAAGCAGTTAAACTAAAAAACACCACATCCAGACCGCAAGGACGCCATGTCAGGACTCTTCTCCAAGACCGCCAGGGCCGTAGGCCGCAACGGACTCTCATATCGCCTGCTCTCCTACATTCTGGTCTGCAGTACCGTATTGGCGATGATCATTACGGCGCTGCAACTCGCCTGGGATTACCGCAAGGATGTTGCCGTCATCGAAGACAGCATCGGCCAGATCGAGGCCTCGTTCCTGCAACCCATCGCCGCCAGCTTGTGGAACCTGGATGAAGAGCAGGTCAAAGTGCAAATTGAAGGGATCATGAACCTGCCCAATATGCAGTTCGTGATGGTCAAGGAGATGCTCGGCAACTCCGAAGTCCCGCTGCTGACCCAGGGGGTCGAGCGGGAAAGCTATGATATCTCCCGAGAATTCAACCTCACCTATCAGGGGGAGATTGTCGGCAAGCTGTTCGT
This sequence comes from Aeromonas sp. R2-2, assembly GCF_040908355.1. Lineage (NCBI taxonomy): Bacteria > Pseudomonadati > Pseudomonadota > Gammaproteobacteria > Aeromonadales > Aeromonadaceae > Aeromonas > Aeromonas sp. R2-2. Next base: position 37,213 of record NZ_JBFODQ010000046.1, read on the forward strand.
TGCTGCCTCTCTCGAGCAGATCTACCAGCGCCTCATCGAAAAATCGGTGCTGATCATGGTCAGCCAGACCATCAAGACCCTGGTGGTCTCATTTTGCATCCTGATCATCATTTACTATCTGGTGGTCAGGCACATCAACCGCATCGCCAACTACGCCCAGAAGTTCAACCTCGATCGGCTCGACATGGCGCTGGAGCTGGAAGGCCGCCCGCAGCCACGCAAGAAACCCGATGAGCTTGATACCCTGGTCGCCACCCTCAACCAGATGCGTACCCGACTGCGTGACGAGCTGGTTGCCCGCCATCAGGCGGTCGAACAACTGCAAAAGGAGCGGGACTTCTCCGCCACCCTGATCAACTCCGCCAACATGGTCATCTGCTGCATGGAACCGGATTTGACCATCGCCAGCATCAACCCGGCAGCCATCTTGCTGACCGGCTACCACCAGCAGGAGCTGCTGCAACACAACTGGCTGGATCTCTTTGTCAGCCCGGCGCAACGGGAAGAGCTGAACGATATTCTGGCGGCGGAAGGTTCACTGTCAGACAAAGAGGTCATCATGCATGACCAGCAGGCTCATGAGCTGGTACTGCAATGGACCTTCGTACCCTTCTACGATGGTCCCAACCTCAAGTACCAGATCGGGTTTGGCTACGACATCACTCAGCTGAAAAAGGTCGAGCGGGAGATAATCCAGCTCAACGAACAGCTGGAAGGCAAGGTGGTGGAACGCACCCGCAGCCTGAGTGAAGCCAACAACCAGCTCGGCAAGGCGTACGACGACCTGAAACAGGCCCAGCAGACCCTGGTGGAGTCGGAGAAGATGGCCTCCCTCGGCTCGCTGGTGGCCGGGGTGGCACACGAGATCAACACTCCGATCGGCATCAGCGTGACCGCCTCCTCCTACCTGCAAGAGCGGGTCGCCGACTTCAAGTCTCATATCGACTCCAAGCAGCTGTCGCGCTCCTATCTCAACGAGTTCACCGTCAACCTCGACGAGTCGATGCAACTGCTGCAGAGCAACCTGCGGCGCGCCTCCGAGCTGATCGCCAGCTTCAAACAGGTGGCTGTCGACCAGTCATCGGAAGCACGCTACAACTTCAGCCTCGCCGACAACCTCCATCAGGTGGTGGTCTCGCTTGGCCACAAACTGAAGAAGAGCCAGTGCGAAGTGGATATCCAGTGCGATCCCAAGCTGTCGATCTTCTCCTTCCCGGGCAGCTTTACCCAGATCTACTCGAACCTGATCCTCAACTCCATCAACCACGGGTTCGACAGCTGGGACAAACCGAAGAAGATCACCATCAAGGTGGAACAGGAGGGAGAGGAGCTGTTTATCGACTATTCGGACAACGGCCGCGGCATCCCGCCCGAAATCTTGCCGCGCATCTTCGATCCCTTCGTCACCTCCAAGCGGGGTCAGGGTGGCAGCGGTCTGGGCACCCACATCATCTACAACCTGGTGGTGCAACTGCTGAAAGGCCGTATCAGCTGTGCCAGCGAACCGGGCCAGGGCGCCCAGTTCCATATTCGCCTGCCGATCCAACATAACTGAGCGCTGGCTCTTGTGAGCCAGCCGCTTTATCCCCATCATGCTGTGATTGCATTCTTAATGAGCGGAGAACCTCGCAATGGCACAGCATTTTGACTATATCGCCATCGGCGGCGGCAGCGGCGGTATTGCTTCTGCCAACCGGGCTGCCATGTACGGTAAGAAAGTTGCCCTGATTGAAGCCAAAGAGTTGGGTGGAACCTGCGTCAACGTAGGCTGCGTACCGAAGAAGGCCATGTGGTATGCCGGCCAGATCGCCGATGCCATGAAATATGGCGCCGACTACGGCTTTGACACCACCCTCAACCACTTCAACTGGGCCAAGCTGGTCGAGTCCCGCCAGGCCTACATCGGCCGCATTCACCAGTCCTATCAGAACGTGCTGGGCAAGAACCAGATCACCGTCATCAAGGGCTTCGCCCGCTTCGTCAGTAGCAACACCATTGAGGTTAATGGCGAGCACTACACGGCCGATCATATCCTGATCGCTACCGGTGGCCGCCCGGAAATTCCGGCAATCCCGGGTGCCGAGCTGGGTATCGACTCCGACGGTTTCTTTGACCTGCAAAGCCAACCCAAGCGGGTTGCCGTAGTGGGTGCGGGCTACATCGCAGTCGAGATTGCTGGCGTGATGCAGGCGCTCGGCTCCGAGACCCATCTGGTGGTGCGCAAGCACGCCCCGCTGCGCAATTTCGATCCCATGATCAACGAGACACTGGTGGAGATCATGGCGCAGGAAGGACCCAAGCTGCATACCCACGCCATTCCCAAGGCCGTGCTCAAGAACGCTGACAACAGCCTGACCCTGCAGCTGGAAGATGGTCGCCACCTCACCGTCGACTGCCTGATCTGGGCCATCGGCCGCGTCCCGGCTACCGACAACCTGAATCTGGCCGCTGCCGGTATCGCGCTGGACGAGAAGGGCTTTATCCCGACCGACAAGTTCCAGAATACTTCCGTTGCCAACATCTATGCAGTGGGTGACAACACTGGTCGCATCCAGCTCACCCCGGTTGCCGTCGCTGCGGGCCGTCGCCTCTCCGAACGGCTGTTCAACAACAAGCCGAACGAGCACCTCAACTACGATCTGGTACCGACCGTGGTGTTCAGCCACCCGCCCATCGGCACCATAGGCATGACCGAACCTGAAGCTATCGCCGAATACGGCGAGGACCAGGTGAAGGTCTACCGCAGCCAGTTCACCGCCATGTACTCGGCACTGACCCAGCATCGCCAGCCCACCCGGATGAAGCTGGTCTGTGTCGGCCCGGAAGAGAAGGTGGTCGGTCTGCATGGCATCGGCTTTGCGATGGACGAGATCCTGCAAGGTTTCGGCGTCGCCATGAAGATGGGTGCCACCAAGGCGGACTTCGACAACTGCGTGGCTATCCATCCGACCAGTGCTGAAGAGTTCGTGACAATGCGATAAGCACGTTTGAAGCAGGCCTGTCATTATCAGGCCAACTTCAACAACTGCGTTCCCACGCCTCACCCCACCAGCGCGGAAGAGTTCGTCACTATGCGCTAGGGGCAGATGAAGTTGGCCTGTCACGAGCTGCCGGCGTCTACAGCCATGTAACCCCTTCTTCCAAACCCGGCTCAGGCCGGGTTTTTTGATCACTCCTCGCCATTTATCTCGCAAATCCGTCGTTCTTTACGCCGATTTTACGCCTGCCACATGGCGCTTTATGGCGCCTTTACGCCTGTTTTACATACCCTTTTCAGCGTCAATGACACCAACAGAGTCGATATGGTCTTACATCGGCTCTCGCAGCTAATTATCTCAATGGAGTCGATATGAATTGGCTATATCTGCTGCTCGTCCTCGCCTTGATGGCCTATCTGATGCGCGCACTCACGCGCAGTCACGAGTGAGGGACTACCTATATGCAGCAAGAAATTATCTACCCGGTGGCCAGCAAACTGCCGAGCCTCGTGAGCAATCCAATGCGTGCCCTGACGCACCGTGACCACGAGTGAGGAACTAGAACATGTGGCAAGAAATAATCTATCCGGTGGCCTTCGTGCTGCTGGTTCTGCTACCGGCACCGCTGCTGGGCAACTACATCTACCGGGTATTTGAAGGCAAAATCCGCTGGCTGGCACCGGTCGAGCGCGCCACGCTGGCTTGCTGTGGCACCGATGGACGAGAGCAGGACTGGAAGTCCTACGCCCTCAGCCTGCTGGCCTTCAATGGCGCCGGTTTCGGTCTGCTGTTCCTGATCCTGATGGCGCAGGGGTTGCTGCCCCTCAACCCGCAACAACTGCCGGGTCTGAGCTGGCAACTGGCATTCAACACTGCGGTCAGCTTTATGACCAACACCAACTGGCAAGCCTATTCCGGTGAGGCCAGCCTCTCCTACTTCAGCCAGATGGTTGGGCTGACCACCCAGAACTTCGTCTCCGCAGGGACGGGCGCCGCCGTCGCCATTGCCCTGTTCCGCGGTATCGCCCGCCAGCAGACCATCAACCTTGGCAACTTCTGGCAGGATCTGGTGCGTTTCTGCCTCTATGTGCTGCTGCCCATCGCGCTGATCATGGCGCTGGTGCTGGTATGGCAAGGGGTGCCGCAAAGCCTCTCCGCCTATCTGCCGTTCCACGGTGTGGAAGGTCAGGAGCAGCTGCTACCCCTCGGCCCGGCGGCCTCGCAGATCGCCATCAAGCAGCTGGGCTCCAACGGCGGCGGCTTCTTCGGCATCAACTCGGCACATCCGTTCGAGAACCCGACAGCCCTCTCCAACTGGCTGGAGATGGTCGCCCTGCTCACCATCGCCGCCGCCATGGTCTTTACTCTGGGCCGCTATGTGAAAGACATGGCCCACAGCCGCGCCATTCTCGGCGCAATGACCCTCATGCTGGTGCTGGGGCTCTTCGTCTCCCTCTCCCAAGAGCTGAAACCGGATCACGCCCTCGCCCAGCTCACCACTGACGCCAGCAACATGACTGGCAACTGGGAAGGCAAGGAGAGCCGCTTCGGCCCCGTGCTCTCCAGCATCTGGGAAGTGGCGACCACTGCCGCCTCCAACGGTGCCGTCAACGCCATGCACGACAGCTTTACTCCGCTCGGCGGCATGGTGGGCATGATCAACATGCTGCTGGGTGAGGTCATCTTCGGCGGGGTCGGCTCCGGTATCTACGGCATGATGCTGTTCGTACTGCTGACCGTGTTCCTGTGCGGCCTGATGGTAGGACGCACCCCGACCTATCTGGGAAAACGGCTCGGCATCACCGAAATGAAGTGGGTCGTCGCCAGCATGCTGGTCATGCCGGTCGGGGTATTGGTGATCGGCGGCATTACCCTGCTGATGCCGAACTCCGCCACCGTCATCGGTCACGACGGCCCGCACGGTCTGTCACGGCTCATCTATGCCTACGCCTCGGCTGCCGGCAACAACGGCTCCGCCTTCGCCGGTTTTGCCGCCGGTGACAACTGGCAGTGCATCGCCATCGGTCTGGCCATGCTGCTCGGTCGCTTCGGCTACATCATTCCGGTACTGGCCATCGCCGGTCAGCTGGCCCGTGCGCCCCGTCAGGAGACGAGCGAAGGGGACTTCCCCATCAGCGGCCCGCTGTTCGTTACCCTGCTGATCATCACCGTCCTGCTGATAGGTGGCCTCTCCTTCCTGCCGGTGCTGGCACTGGGCCCGGTGGCCGAACATCTGAGCCTGATCGGAGGGGCACTCTGATGAACCCGACCCTGTCGATCACCATCCGGATGCCAATGGCCAACTATCTGATGCTGGGAGCTTTCCAATGAGCAAGTCCACTGCAATGAGCACCGACACCATGTTGGTGAAGGGCAAAAAACAGAAATCACCGATCATCCAGGCAATGGTTGAGGCCCTCTATCGCTTCAATCCCAAGGCGCTGTTTGGCAGCCCCATCCTGTTCACCCTCTGGCTGGCAGCAGTCATGGCGACGGTGGAGTCACTGCTGGGGCAGCCGTTATCCGGGGTCGCCCCCTCGCTGGCCTGGCAGCTGACAGCCTGGCTCTGGCTCACCCTCTGGTTTGCCAACTTCGCCGAGACGCTGGCCGAAGGTCGCGGCAAGGCGCGAGCCGACAGTCTCAAGGCTGGCATGAGCCAGCTCAAGGCCCGTCGTGTGGCGAATGCCAAAGATGGTCAGGGCGAGTGGGTCCCCGCCACCAGCCTGATGAAGGGGGATCTGGTGCTGGTACGCAGCGGCGAGATGATCCCGGCCGACGGTGAAGTGATCGCCGGTATCGCCTCGGTCAACGAGGCCGCCATCACCGGCGAATCCGCCCCCGTCATCCGCGAGTCGGGTACCGACCGCAGCGGCGTGACCGGCAACACGACGGTCGTCTCCGACGAGATCTGGGTGCGCGTCAGCAACAATCCGGGCGAGAGCACGCTGGATCGGATGATCGCACTGGTGGAAGGGGCCAAGCGCCAGAAGACCCCCAACGAGATGGCGCTCGACGCCCTGCTGGTGGGCCTGACCCTGATCTTCCTGTTGGTGGTCGCCACCCTGCCCTGGTTCCTCGACTACAACGGCACCCAGGTCCCGCGTCTCTACCTGATCGCTCTCTTTATCACCCTGATCCCGACCACCATCGGCGGCCTGCTCTCCGCCATCGGCATTGCCGGTATGGATCGACTGGTGAAGCTGAACGTCATCGCCAAGTCTGGCCGTGCCGTGGAAGCGGCTGGTGACGTGCGCACCCTGCTGCTGGACAAGACCGGCACCATCACCTTCGGTAACCGGATGGCGGATGAGCTGATCCCGGCCCCCGGCGTCGACCCTGCCCTGCTGGCACAAGCGGCCATGCTGGCCTCGCTGGGTGACAACACCCCGGAGGGCAAATCCATCCTGACTCTGGCCAGCAAGAGCATGGCCAAGCCGAGTCAGCTGGAGAGCGACAAGGTGATCCCCTTCAGCGCCGAAACCCGGCTGAGCGGACTGGATCGCAACGGTCATCAATATCGCAAGGGTGCGGTGGATGCCGTGTTGAACTACCTCAGCCTCGACCGCAAGGCGGTGCCGGAGCTGGTACTCAAGTCAGTCGACAGCATCGCCCGTCAGGGTGGGACTCCGCTGCTGGTCTGCACTCAGGAGAAACTGCTGGGGGTGGTCTACCTCAAGGACATCATCAAGCCCGGTATCAAGGCTCGCTTCCAGATCCTGCGCCATATGGGGATCCGTACCGTGATGATCACCGGTGACAACCCGAAAACCGCCGCCGCCATCGCCGCCGAAGCCGGGGTGGATGACTTCATCGCCGAAGCGACGCCGGAGAAGAAGCTCGCCTATATCCGGCAGGAGCAGGCCGATGGCCGTCTGGTCGCCATGTGCGGTGACGGCGCCAACGATGCGCCCGCACTGGCGCAGGCTGACGTGGGTCTGGCCATGAACGAGGGCACCCAGGCCGCCAAGGAGGCGGGCAATCTGGTGGATCTCGACTCCAACCCCACCAAGCTGCTGGATGTGGTGCTGGTCGGCAAACAGTTGCTGGTGACCCGTGGCGCCCTGACCACCTTCTCCATCGCCAACGACGTGGCCAAGTACTTCGCCATCCTGCCAGCCCTGTTCATCGCCGCCTACCCGCAACTGGGCGCGTTGAACCTGATGCAGCTGGGCAGCCCGCAGAGCGCCATCCTGTCGGCCATCATCTTCAACGCCCTGATCATTGTGGCGCTGGTGCCGCTGGCCCTGCGCGGTGTCGACCTGAAAGGGTCGGCCGCCAGCCTGCTGCGCCGCAACCTGCTGATCTACGGTGTCGGTGGCCTGCTGGTGCCGTTTATCGGCATCAAGCTGATCGATCTGGTCATTACCGGCCTGGGTCTGGTGTAACGACATAACCGGGATGCGGGGCAGACCCGCATCCCCAGCCATCCTTTTGGAGCAAGCGAATCATGATAGCAATCAGAACCCTGTTGACCCTCACCCTGCTGCTGGGCGTGGGTTATCCGCTGGCGGTCACCGGGCTGGCCCAACTGCTGTTCCCCTGGCAGGCCAACGGCAGCCAGCTGACCGACAGCAAGCAGCAACTCATCGGCAGCGCCCTGCTGGGGCAGAAATTCGAGCGGGCTGACTACTTCCATCCCCGCCCCTCAGCCAGCGATTTCAACACCATTGGCGGCAGCGCCAGCAATCTGGGGATGAGCTCACCGCTGCGGGCAGAGTTTGCCGAACAGGCAGCCAAGGCACAGCCGGGAACCCGCTCCCCCGCCATGCTGACCCGCTCCGCCTCCGGCCTCGATCCCCACCTGCCGCTGGATGCGGTACTGGCTCAGGTCGACCGCGTCGCCAAAGAACGTGGACTGGATCCAGCCCAACTGACGGAGCAGGTCAAGTCGGCCACACAAGCTGGTATCCTTGGCCCGCAGGTGGTCAACATTCTCCAGCTGAATCTGCAACTGGATCATCAAAAGGGCGCCTGATGGTGCCCATTCCGGTTTGGTGATGACCTCGATTTTCGAAACGGGCAGTTGGCTCGATAGGGATAACAATGGCTGATGTAGCAAGCGCTGATGCCCTGCTGACAAGTCTGATGCAGGAGCATGGGGATGCGTGATGAGGTAAGGGCCGACGCCCTGCTGGCGAGCCTGGAACAGGAGCACAAGGGCAAGCTGAAGGTGTTTCTCGGCGCCGCTCCCGGCGTGGGCAAGACCTACGCCATGCTGCAGGCGGTGCGGGAACAGGCCAAAGAGGGGGTCGACATCCTGATCGGCGTGGTGGAGACCCATGGCCGTCAGGAGACCCTGGCTCTGCTCGACAAGCTCGCCATCATGCCGCGCAAGATCCACATGCACCGCCAGCAGCGACTGGAAGAGATGGATCTCGACGGCCTGCTCGCCCGCAAACCGGCCATCGCCGTGGTGGACGAGCTGGCCCACAGCAACGCCCCCGGCAGCCGCCACGAGAAGCGCTGGCAGGATGTGGAGGAGCTGCTCAACGCCGGGATCGACGTCTACACCACCCTCAACGTGCAGCATCTGGAGAGTCTCAACGATCTGGTGTGGCAGCTCACCGGGGTCAGGGTGAAAGAGACTCTGCCCGATCAGGTGCTGCTGGAAGCCGACAGTCTGGTGCTGATCGACCTGCCCCCCAAGGAGCTGCTCGGCCGCCTCAAGGAGGGCAAGGTCTATGTGCCCCATCAGGCCAAGGCTGCCCTGCAATCCTTCTTCTCCCTCAACAACCTCACCGCATTGCGGGAGCTGGCGATGCAGACCGCCGCCAGCCATGTGGAGGGCGATCTGCAACTGCAGTGGCAAGCGGCAGGCAAGAGCACCTTGCCGCTGCGGGGCAAGCTGATGGTTTGCCTCGGTGACCTGCACGGCTCGGCGCTGGTGCGCTACGGCCACCGCTTTGCCCAGCGCCGCCAGCTTCCGTGGCTGGTGGTGCATGTCGACAGCAATGGCCGCCGCTCTGCTGATGTGGAACAAGCACTGGCGCTCGCCTCTCACCTCGGTGCCAAGGTGCTGACGCTCTCCAGCCCGGCGGTCGCCAACACCCTGCTGGAGACCGCCGAACAGCAGCAGGTCTCCCAGCTGCTGCTCGGCAAACCTCACAAGGCGCCGTGGCGCCGCTCGCTGGTGCAACACCTGCTCAAGCAGGCGCAGGGGCTCGAAATCACGCTGGTCGATACCGAGAAGCAGAAGCCCGAAGTGGGAATGCGCGTCCCGACCCCGAAGGATATTCACCACAGCCTGCTGGCGGTGACCATCATGGGGATCACCTCGGCCGCCGCCTGGGGGCTCTCCTACTGGCTGCCGCCCGCAGCGTTACCGCTCATCTTCGTGCTGGGGGTGCTGGCGACGGCCCTCACCACCAGTCTGGTACCCGCCACGCTGGCGGCGGTGCTGGGCTTTATCGCCCACAATCTGCTGTTCACCGCCCCCTACTTCTCCCTGAGCGTCGCCAACCACAGCGATCTGCTCACCCTGTTCGTGCTGCTTATCGTCGGCATGACGGCGGGCCGGCTCGCCTCCCGCCAGCGGCAACAGCTGATCGGTCTGCGCGAGACCCAGCAGTTGGGCAATGCTCTGCTCTCCCTCAGTCAGGGGCTGGCCACCGCCAGCAGCCCGGAGGAGGTGCTCAGACAAGGTGCCCAGGCCATTTCACTGGCGCTCGGCCAGCCGACCGTGGTGATCGACAAGGAGTTCAACGATCGGCTCGGCAACGAGAAGCACAGGCCCGGCCAGACCGACAAGGCGGCTATCGACTGGTGTCTGGCCCAGAAGCAGAGCGCCGGGGCCCACACCGCCACCCTCAATGCCGCCGAGGCCCAGTATCACCACCTCAGCGATGATCTGGTGATCGGCATAATGCTTGCCAATCCGCTCTCCTCCTCTGCCGAACACCAGCTGCAGGCCCTGCTCACCGACATTCGCGCCGCGCTGGCGCGGATCGACCTCAACGAGCGGCTGGCCGACAGTCAGCTACAGGCGGAGACCGACCGGATGCGCGCCGCTCTGCTCTCCTCGGTCTCCCACGATTTGAAGACGCCACTGGCGACCATCATGGGGGCAGGCAGCACTCTGCTGGAATATGGTGACCGGATCCCCGCCGAAGACCGTGACGAACTGCTCCACTCGGTGCAGGAGGAGGCGCGCCGCCTGCACAGCTATGTGCAGAATCTGCTGGATATGACCCGCATCGGCTCCCCCGACTTCCAGTTGAAACGGGACTGGGTCGATCTGGCGGATCTGGTGGAGAGCGCCCGCAAGCGGCTCGACTCCTCCTGGCGCCAGCACAAGCTGCTGGTCCATTTCGATCAGCATGTGCCCCAGCTCTATGTGCACGGCGCCCTGATCGAGCAGGTGCTGGTCAATATCCTCGACAACGCCTCCCGCTACTCGCCGGCAGGCACCCCTATCGAGTTCAAGGTGATGGTGGCCGAGCCCGACCTCATCATCGACATCATCGATATCGGGGTCGGTATCGCCGAGTCGGATCGGGAGAAGATCTTCAATCTCTTCTACACCCAGCCGGTGGGCGATTGCGGCAGCCGTGGCACCGGGCTTGGCCTCGCCATTTCCCGCGCTATGATAGAGGCCCACGGCGGCAAGATTTGGGCCTTCTCCGGCCCCAATGGCAACGGCACCTGCATGCGCATCTCCCTGCCGCTCGCACTCAATTCACCGGAGGTTTGATGGCGCACATTCTGGTCATAGATGATGAAGCGGCGATCCGTCGCTTTCTGCGGATCAGCCTGATCGCCGAAGGGCATCAGGTGAGCGAGGCGGTCAGCGTCACCGAGGGGTTGGAGCAATACCGCCATCTCAACCCCGATCTGGTGATCCTCGATCTCGGCCTGCCGGATGGCGATGGTATCCAGGTATTGCAGACCATTCGCGAACACCACCCCAACCCGGTGCTGGTGCTGTCGGCCCGTGATTCGGAGCAGGAGAAGGTGCGCTTGCTGGATGCCGGTGCCAACGACTACATGAGCAAGCCGTTTGGCATCGGCGAGATGATGGCCCGCATTCGCGTGCTGTTGCGCCAGCGGGCTGGCGTCAGCAGCGGCGAGCGGCGCCACTTCCCCCAGTGTGGCCTGACGCTCGATATAAGCAGCCACAAGGTGACCATGAAGGAAGAAGAAATCCCTCTCTCCCGCAAGGAGTTCGCCCTGCTGCAGGCGCTGGTATGCCACCCCGGCAAGCTGGTGATGCAGACCCAGCTGCTCAACGACATCTGGGGGCCGAGCCACAAGGAGGACACCCACTACCTGCGCATTGTTATCGCCAGCCTGCGCAAAAAACTGGGGGATAACCCCCAGCAACCGACGCTTATCGAGACCGAATCCGGTATCGGCTACCGCTTTATCGGCAACTGACGTTTCACGTGGAACGACGCCCGCTGCAAATCAGCGCCAGCAGACCGCAGCCACTCAGCAACAGGCCGAGATCCTGCAATCCGGCCGCCACCGCCAACCCCAGACTGAGCAGCAGGTAGTAGCCAAGCCCGAACAGGGCGCCAGCGCTGCCTGCCACCTCGCGATAGGCCAGCAGCGCCTGACTCAGCACATTGGGGATCGCCAGCCCAAAAGCGACGACGACACCCATCATGGGCAACAGGAACCAGAGGCTGGACTGACTCGCCCAGACCAGCAGCCCGGCGACCAGCACCAGAGCGCAAGCCAACCTGACCAGAGAGGACGGCAGCCACCCCCTCCCCAGCAGATGCTTGTTGAGCAGGCTGCCGAGCAGAGTCGTCAGCGCCAGCAAGATCCCCGAATAGCCAAACTCGCCGGTGCTCAATCCCAATCCGGCAAACAGGAAGGGGGCCAGACTGTAGTAGCCGAACAGCATAGTGTTGAACAGGGCGACCAGCATGGCACTGCGCCAGAGTCCGCCATCCTTCATCATCCGGCATGCCAGCGGCCAGAGTGCGACTCGCTGGGTGCAGGCCGGACGGGTTTCCGGCAGCTGCCAGCAGGTCACCAGCAGCAAGCCTACCGCCAGTACCAGCAGACCGCTGAACACCCCGAGATAGCCAAACCCGCTCGCCAGCTGACCACCACTGAGCAACCCCAGCACCGGGCTCAGGGAGAGCGCAATGCCCATCACCGAGAAGACCCGCGCCAGATCGCTGCCCTGATAGCTGTCGCGCAGCATGGTCTGGGTCACCACAGATCCCACGGCGGCACCAAAGGCCGAGATACCCCGGGCCAGCAACAGGATTTCAAAGTGATTGGCCAACAGCGCCAGCAGGGTGCCGACGCCATAGGTAAGCAGACCCGCCAGCATGGCGGGACGCCGCCCGATCAAATCGCAGAGCCGTCCCCAGCAGACCACGCCCACCGCAAACGCCAGAAAATAGACCGACAGGGTCTGGGATGCCTGCCCCTCGCTCACCTGAAACTGGGTGGCGATGTGGGTCAGCACCGGGCTGTAGATGGTCTCCACGATCTGGGGAAACATCATCAATCCCACCACCAGCCAGAGCGGTGGCAACTTGTTGTTCATGACAAACCTCCTTCATAAGAGGTCGCCATTCTAGAGAGATACCGATTGTCCGATTACAATAAGCAGGACTATAAACATCAAAAATCGGACATATGGCCTTTATTCTTCCCGATCACCCTTTTGACCCCGACCAGCTGACAGGCAGCGTGATCGGCATTGCCTCCGCCCTCGGCTGGCACGACTCGGGTTTGCATCAGCATCAGCGCCATCAGCTGCTGTTCGCCCAATCCGGCTGCATGACCATGGAGCTGGAAGGTCGGGTCTGCCTGCTGCCACCCACCCGCGCCGCCTGGCTGCCAGCGGGCACCGCCCACCGGGTACTGATGCGTGGTGTGGTGGCCTACCGCTCCCTCTACTTCCAGCCGCACCCCGAGTTGCCCGGCACGGTGGAGGTGCTGGCGGTCAATCCGCTGCTGCACGAACTGATCGAACGGATGGCGCTCTGGCCGTGGGACAAACCGCAAGAGCAGCAGCTACGGACGGTTGCACTGTTTATGGAGGAGTTGGGGCAGGCGCCGCGGGAGTCGTGGCAGTTGCCGCTGCCGACGGATCCCAGACTGGGCGACTGGCTACAGCAGTTGAAGCGGGAGGATGTCCTGCCCGATCGGCTCAACCGGCTGGCCGAACGGGTGGGTGCCAGTGACAAGACCATTGGCCGCATCTTCATGCGGGAGACCGGCATGAGCTATCAGGCGTGGCGTCAGCAGTGGCGGCTGTTGCGCGCCATGGAGCTGCTGGCAGAAAGCGAGTCCATCAGCCGGATTGCCGCTGCGCTGGAGTTCGCCAGTGACAGCGCCTTCATCAGCTTCTTCAAACAACACACGGGACAGACCCCCCTGCGCTATCTCAGCTCTCGGGGTGAGTCGCCACAGCCTGGCTCGCTTCCACCACCAGGGTATCCAGCGCCAGCGGCTTGAGATTGTGCAGCGCATCCTGCACCACGGCGTGGGATGCCTGTTGCAACTCGCTCTGCACATCTTGTTCCAGCTGGGCACTCTCCAGCTCGGGCCGCGGGTTTTCGTTGGCCATCACGTTCAGGCTCAGGGCACTCACAATCAGGGTAGCGATCAGGCTTTTCATCTGGTTTGCTCCGGTATGGTTGAGATGACCAGATAGCTATTCCAATAGTTGTGCCAATCCTCACGCAATTCATAACATGATGATTTTGTTTAAATTAACTATATCTCGATACCAAATTGAGTCGCAAAATGCATCCCGCTCGGTCATTTTTAAACCAACAGTTGGTGCTTTTAACCACGCTTGATTTTTGCACCATGTTCCACGTGGAACGTCCCATCTTTTTGATCGACACCCGCTTTTAAACTGAGCTATGGTGCTACATCCCCGTAACTCAAATCTGGATCTGTCACTGAATGGAATTTTCCTTGTTCGGCGAGAAGTTCACTCGCCACGCCGGTATTACCCAACTCATGGATGACCTCAATCAGGGGCTGACCAATCCGGACGCCATCATGCTGGGTGGCGGCAATCCGGCCCCCATCCCCGCCATGCTGGAACGCTTTCAGGCCGAGGCCAAGAGCCTGCTCGACAACGGCGAGCTGGTCAAAGCGATGGCCAACTACGACGGCCCCCAGGGCAAAGACAGGTTCACCAAGGCGCTGGCGACCCTGCTCAGCAAGGAGCTGGGCTGGGACATCTCCGCCCGCAACATTGCCCTCACCAACGGCAGTCAGAATGCCTTCTTCTACCTGTTCAACCTGCTGGCCGGTGAATTTGCCGATGGCCGCAAGAAAAAGGTGCTGTTCCCGCTCGCCCCCGAATACATCGGCTATGCCGACTCGGCGCTGGCCGACGACTACTTCGTGGCTTACAAACCCACCATCGAGAAGCTGCCCGATGGCCAGTTCAAGTACCACGTGGATTTCGAGAGCCTGCAGGTGGGTGACGATATCGGGGTGATCTGCGTTTCCCGCCCCACCAACCCAACCGGCAACGTGCTGACCGACGAAGAGATCGAACACCTCGATCAGATCGCCCGCGACAAGGGGATTCCGCTGCTGATCGACAACGCCTACGGCGTCCCCTTCCCGGGCATCATCTTCAGCGAAGCCAAGCCGTTCTGGAACGCCAACACAATCCTCTGCATGAGCCTCTCCAAGCTGGGCCTGCCGGGCACCCGCTGCGGCATCGTCATCGCCGACGAGAAGATCATCCAAGCCATCACCAACCTGAGCGGCATCATCAATCTGGCGCCGGGCAGTCTGGGTCCCGCCATCACCATCCCGATGATCGAGAGCGGCGAGATCATCGCTCTCAGCGAACAGGTGGTTAAGCCCTTCTATCAACAGAAGGCTGAGCTGGCGGTACAGCTGCTGCGTGAAGCGATCCCAGACCGGCGCTTCCACATTCACAAACCGGAAGGGGCCCTCTTCCTCTGGCTCTGGTTCGAAGGCTTGCCGATCCACTGTCAGGAGCTGTACGAGCGACTGAAGGCGAAGAATCTGCTGACCGTGCCGGGTCACTACTTCTTCCCCGGCATCGATGACCCCGAGTGGCGCCACAGCCAGGAGTGCATCCGCCTCAACTACTCCCAGAGCGAGGAGCTGGTGCGTCGCGGCATAGCCATTCTGGCCGACGAGATCAACGCCCTCTATGCATGAAACTGACGCTGAGTATCAATCTGACTCTAAAAAAGCCGGACTGAATCAGACAGAGATATATAAGAAGCCCACTTAGAATCCCCTTCCATATCATCATATTGAAGGGCTAATCATGGGTATTGGTGAAATACTGCTGGCCGAACTGGCCACAGAGTTACAACTATCTTCGCTTGCCGTTGATGAGAGCGGCAGTTGCCCGCTTCTTATCGACCGCGAACTGCCACTCATCTTGCACCTAGAGCCATGTGCCTTGCTCATCATGGCCCCTTTAATGCTCCCCACCTTCTCATTCAATAATACCGAGTTGCAGCAGCGCATTCTCACTGCAGCCTTGAACCCGGCTTTCGACAAAGAACCAGGTATTGGCTGGCATCCCGAGCTCCATTTGATTGCCTATCGACGCCATATGCTGGATGGAATGACAGGCTGTCAGCTAGCACAGCATGTGGGCACTTTCATCGAGTGGACACGTACATTCGTAGCCTCGCTACCTCGCACTACCCCGACAATCCCAACAGAAAGAGGTATTCATGATCGAATTTAAAAGTGTGACCGCCTTGCTGCATGCTACGCAACAGCAGCAGGAACAATTTAAAAATGAGGGTACCCTTAAGATCGCTGGCAAGGAGTATCACATCGATGCCAACCTGCAGCAGGTTTTGCGCTCCCATCCTCAGAACAGCAAGATTGCTCGCTTTTTTGAGGGTGTTGGCAAGCTGTTCAGTCAGGGCTCTTCAGCCTCAATCGCCAAAGTGGCAACTCAGCAGATCTTCTCGACCCCAGGCGCCCAACAACAGCGCCTGCAAAGTGACAATTCTGTTGCACACGCTCGCATGCTGTTTAAAGACCGTCTTATTGCAACACCGGAAGATGTGCTGGAACGACTGAGAACCCAGCAACCAACTGCACATGACAACGAGCATACCATGCTGTTTCAACGGGCTATGTCAGAAGCGCTCAGGCAGAGCCCAACCGGTAATGAACTGCTCTCCCTAGTTGGAGAACAGGCTCTGACTCAGCTATTGAACAAGCTGACCGATCCAAAACAGTCAATGACCAGCCTGGATCAACTTTACCGGCAACCCTCAGCAGCACAGGCAATCAACGCCCTTGATCCTCTGTTGCAGATAGAAGTGAAAAACCTGCAAGCAGCCCGACAACACCAGCAAGCACTTCTCACTCAGAATCTGGGTCAAGGCGTCTTTGCTGGCACCCTAGACGAATCGTTCTACAATCCAACCGGTTTTACCGACAATGTGGATCGCGCAGCGGCATGGATTCTTAAGGCATCAACATCCGGTGGCAATGAGTGGAACAATTTTACCGCCTTGCTCAAGGAATATAGTAAGGGGTCTCAAGACCTGACAGACAGCTCGGTTCTCAAGCAACTTCATCGCCAGCTTGTTCCCAATCTCACACGGGACTATCGTGGGCCAGCGATCAGTGGAGGCAGCCTGCCATCGAGCATCGGTGGAGCTGCTGTGCTGGAGAAGCATCTGACTACGCTTGATAACCAGGATCCTCAACTGGGCAAAAAACTGTTTGCAGCAGTTGTTGGTTTCCATGGCTTTACTGATGGAAACGGCCGGATGGGAAGATTGCTTTATGCTCTAAGCGAACTGCGTGAAGGACGGTTTTCCCCTCTCGATTTACCCGCAGAGAATGCCCTGCATGGGATCAAGTAAATAGCGGAGAGGCCTGCAAATGCAGGCCTCTCTTGTTTATCGCGATCCGGTTTGCTTAGCCGGGCAGCGCCAGCTGCTCGGGTTTGCCGATCGGGATGGCGCGGGGCTTGAGCGCCTCCGGCAGTTCGCGTGCCAGATCGATGGTCAGCAGACCATGCTCCAGCTTGGCGCCCTGCACTTCCACGTGCTGGCTCAGCTTGAAGGCGAGCTCGAAGTCACGCTCGGCAATCCCCTGATGGAGGAACTGACGCTCACCGGCCGCAGCCCCTTTGCGCCCCTTCACCTTGAGGGTGCCGTTTTCGGTCTCCAGCTCCAGCTCTTCGCGCTCGAAGCCAGCCACGGCGACCGTGATGCGATAGCCATCCTGATCGCGCTTCTCAATGTTGTACGGGGGGTAAGCGGCGGTCTTCTGCTCAAACAGACCTTCCAGCTCACGGGCCATCCGCTCGAAGCCGACGGCGTTGGAATAGAGATGAGAAAAATCGAGGTTACGCATAATCCTATCCTTCTAATAAGCAACAGGTTCAACTCTCCACAGGCCCGTCATCGGCACCCGGGAAATTTTAAAATTTCAGTGAATTCAGGCTATCAGCCGTTGATCTCGATCTTGCGCGGCTTCATCGCCTCAGGCACTTCACGTACCAGCTCGATGTGCAGCAAGCCGTTTTTCAGGTCGGCCCCTTTCACCCGCACATAGTCGGCCAGCTGGAAGCGGCGCTCGAAACCACGTTCGGCAATCCCCTGATAGAGATAGTTGCGCCCGGTGTCGGCCTGCTTGTTGCCCTTCACCGTCAGCAGATTTTCCTGGAAGCTCAGCTCCAGCTCTTCCTGGGTAAAGCCCGCCACCGCCATGCTGATGCGGTAGTCGTTGTCACCCAACTGCTCGATGTTGTAGGGGGGATAACCGGCATTGCCATTGCTGGCCGCAGATTCGATGAGATTGGCCAGACGATCGAAACCGATGGCAGAACGATAGAGCGGAGAAAAGTCGATAGAACGCATAGTATTACCCTCTTGTGAGCGATAACGGATTTTTTGTCCTCCTTATGGACGGGCGCCTGGTCGAAACCTCTGTCGAGCGTTGCGGCCTTGTTACCTATATAGGGGCTCACTTTTTCCTTTCAAGGGGATTTTTTCAAATTTTTTAAATGGCCTTGCCGACCTTTGGCACATCAACCAGTTGGCCCGATAGTGATGATAATCGACCCGTGGGCCACTGATGGCAACTCGCTTAGCGCCCCATAATTGGTTGCATATCCACCAGCCAACATGGAGCCATCCCATGAAGATTACCCAGGTTCGCAACGCCACCTTGCTGCTCGACTATGCCGGCACCCGCTTTCTGATCGACCCCATGCTCTCGGCCAAGGGGGCCTTCCCCGGCTTTGAGGGTACAGCCAATAGCCAGCTGCGCAATCCGCTGGTCGAGCTGCCGCTGCCGATCGATGAGCTGGTCGATGTGGACGCCGTTATCGTCACCCACGACCATCCCGACCACTGGGATGACGCAGCCAGAGCCCTGATCCCCAAGCATCTGCCGCTCTTGGTACAACATCAGAAAGATGCCGATGCCATTCGTGCCAGTGGCTTTGAGGATGTGCGCCTGCTGAGCGACCAGCCCGAGTTTGCCGGCATTCGCCTGCAGCAGACCGGTGGCCAGCACGGCAACGACCAGTTGATGGCGGTACTGGGCGAGCGCATGGGAGAGGTATGCGGCGTGGTCTTCTCCCACCCCGATGAACAGTGCCTCTATCTGGCCGGTGATACAATCTGGCATCCCCGGGTCGAGCAAGCCCTGCAACAGCATCAGCCCGAGGTCATCATCCTCAACTGCGGCGATGCACAGGTGCCCGGACTCGGTTCCATCATCATGAGCAAGGAGGATGTCGCCGCCGTTTATCAGGCCGCACCGCAGGCCACGCTGATCGCCAGCCATATGGAGGCGGTTAACCACGCGGTGCTGTCACGCCAGGAGCTGCGCGACTATCTGGCGAAGCGGGGCATGATGGATCGGGTACGGGTGCCAGAAGATGGCGAGGCGATATCACTGTGATCCGCAGGAGGGCCATGTCAAAGATGGCCCTTCGGCTTTCACTGCCAAACGCTTATGATGAGTGGTCTGCGCGCAGAGAGGAGCCTACTCCATGACCACCCCGATCGTTGCCGTGGTGACCTTCGATCACTTCAGCCCTTTTCACTGCGCCGTCCCCTGCCTCATCTTCGGCGATATCCTGCCGGGCCAGCCGCTGTTCGAGCTCAAGATCTGCTGCGGTGATGGCAACCCTCATTCACACTCGGCGCAAGGCTTCACCATTCAGGCTCCTCATGGGCTGGAGGTGCTGGCCGAGGCGGAGATCATCGTCATCCCCTTCTGGCACGACCCGGCAGCACGGCCACCCGCAGCGCTGCTCGATGCCCTGATTGCCGCCAGAGCCAGAGGTGCCCGACTGGTCGGGCTCTGTCTCGGCACCTATGTGCTCGCCTACGCTGGGCTGCTCAATGGTCGCAAGGCATCGACCCACTGGGAGTACGAACAGGATTTCTGCCACCGCTTTCCCTGCGTGCAGCTCGATACCAACGCCCTCTATGTGGATGACGAGGGGCAGGTCACCTCGGCAGGTACTGCCGCCGGGCTGGACTGCTGCCTCTATCTGGTGCGCCAGTACCACGGCTCGGCCATCGCCAACAAGGTGGCGCGGCGGCTGGTTATCCCGCCTCACCGGGAAGGGGGGCAGGCCCAGTTTATCGAGCAGCCGGTGCCCGCCTCCACCCGCGATGTCCGGATGAACCAGTTGCTCGACCACCTGCGTGCCCATCTGGCCGACCCTCACACCCTGGACTCTCTGGCAGATCTCACCCTGATGAGTCGACGCACCTTTACCCGCCGTTTTCATCAGGCAACCGGCCTCTCGGTGGGTGAATGGCTGCTGGCGGAACGGCTCAGGCGCAGTCAGGAGCTGCTGGAGGTAAGCGGCCATTCCATCGATCGCATCGCCGAGCTGGTCGGCTTCAAGAGTGCCACCTCCCTGCGCAATCACTTCCGATCCCGCTTTGCCATCTCTCCCAGCGAGTGGCGACGATCTTTTCGTGGCCAGAACCCCTGATACCAAAGCACGATGTTTCACGTGGAACATGCAACTTCTTTCGCCCAAAAACAAAAAGCCGCTCATAGGGAGCGGCTTTTTGCTGTCTGACTGCGTCGATTAGACGTCGAGGTTGGCTACGCGCAGGGCGTTGGTCTCGATAAAGTCGCGACGGGGCTCAACGGCATCACCCATCAGGGTGGAGAAGAGCTGGTCAGCACCGACGGCGTCGTCGATGGTGACGCGCAGCATGCGACGGGCTTCCGGATCCATGGTGGTTTCCCACAGCTGGTCCGGGTTCATCTCGCCCAGCCCTTTATAGCGCTGGATGTAGATGCCGCGTTTGCCTTCGCCCATCAACCACTCGACGGCTTCCACAAAGTTGGCAACCGGCTTCACCTTCTCACCACGCTTGATGAAACCACCTTCCTCAATCAGGTTGGCGATCTCCTTGCCCAGCGAAACCAGCTGACGGTATTCACCGGATTGCAGGAAGTCGTAGCTGAGCGGATATTCGCGGTCAACACCGTGCTGACGTACCACGGCGTGCGGCACGTACAGGCTGCGCTCTTCATCACGACGAACCTGGATCTGGTACTGGATACCGTGGTTGCTCTCGTTGAGCACGGCTTCCATACCCTGACACCAGGCCAGCAGATCGCTCTCGCTGTTCAGCAGCGCTTCGTTCAGCTCCGGCTGATAGATCAGCTGGGTCAGCACGGCTTCCGGCGCACGACGAGACATACGGGTGATCAGGTGAGTCACCGAGCGATGCTGGTTGACCAGACGCTCCAGCGCCTCGCCACCGATAGCCGGGGCAGACTCGTTAACGTGCAGGGTCGCACCATCCAGCGCCATGGCGGTCTGGTACTGCAGCAGCGCGTCTTCGTCTTTCAGATACTGCTCCTGCTTGCCCTTTTTCACTTTGTAGAGCGGCGGCTGGGCGATGTAGACGTAGCCACGTTCGATGATTTCCGGCATCTGACGATAGAAGAAGGTCAGCAGCAGAGTTCGGATGTGCGCACCATCGACGTCCGCATCGGTCATGATGATGATGTTGTGATAACGCAGCTTGTCCGGGTTGTACTCGTCACGACCGATACCGCAACCCAGTGCGGTGATCAGGGTGCCCACCTCTTGCGAGGAGATCATCTTGTCGAAACGGGCCTTCTCTACGTTCAGGATTTTACCCTTGAGCGGCAGGATGGCCTGGTTTTTACGGTTGCGACCCTGCTTGGCGGAACCGCCAGCAGAGTCCCCTTCCACTATGTAGAGTTCGGAGAGAGCCGGGTCTTTTTCCTGACAGTCAGCCAGCTTGCCGGGCAGACCGGCGATATCCAGCGCGCCTTTGCGGCGGGTCAGTTCGCGGGCTTTGCGGGCCGCTTCACGGGCACGGGCCGCATCGATGATCTTGTTGACCACGATCTTGGCATCGCCCGGGTTTTCCAGCAGGAAGTCAGCCAGCTTCTCACCCATCGCCTGTTCAACGGCGGTCTTCACTTCGGAAGAGACCAGCTTGTCTTTGGTCTGGGATGAGAACTTGGGATCCGGCACCTTGACGGAGATAACGGCAATCAGACCTTCACGTACGTCGTCGCCACTGGCGGCAGACTTGGCCTTCTTGCTGTAGTCCTCTTTGTCCATATAGGAGTTCAGAGTACGGGTCAGCGCGGTACGGAAACCAACGAGGTGAGTACCACCATCCCGCTGCGGGATGTTGTTGGTGAAGCAGTAGACCCCTTCCTGATAGGCGTCGTTCCACTGCATCGCCACTTCAACGCCGATACCATCCTGCTCGGTGGTGAAGTGGAACACCTTCGGGTGGATCGGGGTCTTGTTCTGGTTCAGGTATTCAACGAACGCCTTGATGCCACCCTCGTAGCAGAAATGCGCCTCGCGGCCATCACGCTCGTCTTGCAGACGGATGGAGACACCGGAGTTGAGGAAGGAGAGCTCGCGCAGGCGCTTGGCCAGGATCTCGTAGTGGAACAGGGTATCGCTGAAAATGGCAGGGCTCGGCCAGAAGCGAACTTCGGTACCGGTGCCGGTGCTGTCGCCAATCTGCTTGAGCGGCGCCTGCGGCTCACCCAGATGATAGGTCTGCTCGTAGACGTGACCGTTACGACGAATAGTCAGCAACAGCTTGTCAGAGAGGGCGTTAACGACGGAGACACCCACGCCATGTAGGCCGCCAGATACCTTGTAGGAGTTGTCATCAAACTTACCGCCAGCGTGCAGCACGGTCATGATGACCTCTGCGGCGGAGCGGCCCTCCTCCTCGTGCATGTCTACCGGGATACCCCGGCCATTATCACGCACAGAGACAGAACCGTCGGAATGGATCTTGACCAGAATATCGGAGCAGTAGCCAGCGAGCGCCTCGTCAATGGAGTTATCGACGACCTCGAACACCATGTGGTGCAGACCCGAGCCATCATCCGTATCGCCGATATACATCCCCGGGCGCTTGCGGACCGCATCCAGGCCCTTCAGCACCTTGATATTCGAGGAGTCGTAAGTATTTTCACTCATAGCTTACTCTCTGCCTTCTCTAACGTTTCGGAGATTTTACCCTGTTCCACGTGGAACAACTTGCAGTCATTCGCATCCATCATGTCTGCGAGCTGACCGGTGTCGATGGCGGTGATAAACACCTGGGACGCACACTGCTTCAGCCTTGCGGCCAGCAAGCGGCGCTTGTCGACATCCAGTTCAGAGGCAAAATCGTCAATTAAAAAAATACAGCCACGGCTGCTATGTTGATTCAAATAGAGCCCTTGGGCCAGTCGCATGGCGCAGACCAGCAACTTCAGCTGACCCCGGGACAAAATATCCTGAGCGGGTACCCCGTTAGCCTTGAGGCGCACATCGGCTTTCTGTGGACCGACCCCGGTATAGCCCAGCGCCCGATCCCGCTCAAACCCCGCCTCCAGCAGATCGCCGAGGGGAGTATCTTTCTCCCAGCCCCGGTAAAAGCCGAGACTGATATCGAATTCCGGCAGAAAATCCGCCGTCATCTCCTTGATCAGGGGCGTAATGGCCTGACAATAACTGGCGCGAAACTCGGCCAGCTCACCACCCAGCCGCACCAACTCCTGATCCCAGAACGCCAGCTGGCGGTACTGGGTGCTCTGGCGCAACAGCGCATTGCGCTGTTTCAGCAGCCGCCGCACTCGCCCCCAGAGGGCAAAGAAGGTCGGCTCCTGATGGAAAACACCCCAATCGAGCCAGGCGCGGCGAGCCTGAGGCCCGCCAGTCAGCAGGTTGAAGCCATCGGGATGGATCAACTGCACCGGCAACAGCTCCGCCAAATCGGCCAGCCGCTGGGCCTGTGCCCCGGCAATCTTGAGCTGGGTCTCGCCACTCTTGTCTTTGGCAAGACCGATCGGTACCTGACGTCCCTCCAGCTCGCACTGGGCAAACAGGGTAAATGCCCTCTCCCCCTGGCGGATGACCCGCCCGGTCAAATGAGTGCGAAAGGAGCGCCCCAGACCAAGGTAGTGAATGGCTTCCAGCACGCTGGTCTTGCCGCTGCCATTGCATCCGACCAGAATGTTGAGGCCGGGCGACAGCTTGAGACTGGCTTGCTGGATATTGCGAAAGTCGCTGAGCTGGAGTTTGACCAGGGACACGACTAGATCCGCATCGGCATCACCACGTACTGAGCATCCTGATGTTCAAAATCCTCAATAATGGCACTGCTGATGGAATCGCTCAGGCTAATCCGAATTTGGTCACATTTTAACGTATTCAGCACGTCGAGCACATAAGAGACGTTAAAGCCGATCTCCATCTCGCCAGCGGCATATTGTACGTCAAGCAGCTCTTCGGCTTCTTCCTGTTCCGGGTTGTTGGCGGTGATGCGCAGCAGGTTTTCCTGCAGATTGAGACGCACCCCACGGAATTTCTCGTTGGAGAGGATGGCGGCGCGGGCAAACGCCTGACGCAGATCCTCACGGCCGGCGATCAGGGCCTTGTCGCTGTTGCGCGGAATGACGCGGCGCCAGTCCGGGAAGCGGCCATCCACCAGCTTGGAGGTGAAGATGAAGCCGTCCAGCGCAGCACGCAGGTTGCTGCGACCGATCTGCAGCCGCACCGGCTTGTCTTCCGCTTCCAGCAGACGCACCAGCTCCAGTACCCCTTTGCGCGGCAGGATAACCTGATGATCGGGCAGCGATTCCCCTACTACCTCGCGGCGGCAGGTAGCCAAACGGTGACCGTCGGTCGCCACGGTACGCAGACCGTGACCTTCACTCTCGAACAGCATGCCGTTCAGGTAGTAACGCACGTCCTGGCTGGCCATGGAGAACTGGGTCGCATCGATCAGCTTCTTCAGCTCCAGCTGGCTGATATCGAACTCGAGCACGGATTCCCAATCCTCGATGTTCGGATACTCGGTCGCCGGCAGGGTCGAGAGGTTGAAGCGGGAGCGACCGGAGCGGATGATCAGGCGCTCGCCTTCGGTATTGAGACGGATCTCGGCGCCTTCCGGCAGACCACGGCAGATATCCAGCAGCTTGCGCGCCGGTACTGTGGTGCGGCCATCTTCACTGGCCCCGTTCAGATAGACCTGACCGATCATCTCTACTTCGAGATCGGTACCGGTCAGTGACAGCAGACCGTTGCTGACATCAAGCAGCACGTTGCCGAGGATCGGCAGGGTCGGCCGGCCGCCGAGGGCGCCGGACACCAGTTGCAGAGGACGTAACAGGGCCTCACGGCTAATTTCGAGCTGCATCTGTGCTCTCCGTTGTGATTAGGAGGAAAAGATTCGGATCAGGTTGGAATATTCGCGCTGCATCTGTCCACTCGATTCCGTTATCAGGAAGAAAGGGTACGGATCAGGTTGGAATAGTCCTCCTTGATGTCGTGACTCTCCTCCTTCAGCTGCTCGATCTTGCGGCAGGCATGAAGAACGGTAGTGTGGTCACGGCCACCAAAGGCATCACCTATCTCCGGCAAACTGTGGTTGGTCAGCTCCTTGGCCAGTGCCATCGCCAGCTGGCGCGGACGGGCAACAGAGCGGGAACGACGCTTGGAGAGCAGATCCGCCAGCTTGATCTTGTAGTACTCCGCCACCGTCTTCTGGATATTGTCGATGGTGACCAGCTTCTCTTGCAGTGCCAACAGGTCGCGCAGCGCTTCGCGCACGAAATCGATGTTGATGGCACGGCCGGTGAAGTTGGCGTTGGCGATCACCCGGTTGAGGGCGCCTTCCAGTTCACGGACGTTGGATCGCAGACGTTTGGCAATGAAGAAGGCCACTTCGTCCGGCAGATGGATCTGGTTCTCGTCTGCCTTGCGCATCAGGATCGCGACGCGGGTCTCCAGCTCCGGCGGTTCGATCGCCACGGTCAGGCCCCAGCCGAAGCGGGACTTGAGGCGATCCTCGACACCGTTGATCTCCTTCGGATAGCGATCCGAGGTCAGGATGATCTGCTGGTTACCTTCCAGCAAGGCATTGAAGGTATGGAAGAACTCCTCCTGGGAGCGCTCCTTGTTGGCGAAGAACTGGATGTCATCGATGAGCAGGGCATCGACGCTGCGGTAGTAACGCTTGAATTCTTCAATGGCGTTATTTTGCAGCGCTTTCACCATGTCCTGAACAAACCGCTCGGAGTGCATATAGATGACTTTGGCATCTTTTTTACTCTCCTTGATGGCATTGCCAACGGCGTGCAGCAGGTGGGTTTTACCCAGGCCGGTGCCGCCATAGAGGAACAGCGGGTTGTAAGCACCACCCGGATTGTCCGCTACCTGACGGGCAGCCGCACGCGCCAACTGGTTGGACTTACCCTCGACGAAATTCTCGAAGGTATAGTTCACGTTGGTGTTGCTCTTGTGGTTCGGCTCGGGCTTGGCTTCAGCCTTGCTTTCCCAGCTCTTCTGCAAGTTATTCACAGGCGCGGCACCCTGTACCGGCGCTCTGGCGACAGCAACAGGATGGGGACGATTGCCTATATCAAAACGCAGGGCGGGGCCGTCGACCCCGCAGAGTTCGTTGATGATGCCGTTAACCCGGATGAGATACTTGTCTCGTACCCAGTCCAGAACAAAGCGATTCGGTGCATACAGGGTCAGAGTATTGTCACTCAACTCCGCTTGAAGCGGCCGGATCCACATGCTGAATTCTGCCGAGGGCAACTCATCTTGCAGCCGGTTAAGGCACTGCTGCCATAGCGAAGCAGTCACTCTAAACTCCTGTCGATTGATTAACTAAAGACCGGCTATTCTACGTTTTTAGCCGCCGGATCTCCAGCCATCGCCCGGTGGATCCAGCAAATAAGATCCTTGACTTTCAAGGATCCAGCGCCTTTGGATCGGATTTCATCCCCAAAGTTACCCACAGCTTGATCCACCGTCCGGATTGGTCGATCCCGTGCTTCTCTCCTGTTATTTCATATAACCAAATGTCATTTATTTTTTAAATTTTATTCCAATAACATCAGGGCCAAACCAGCTATTACAACTACAAATACAAGACATTGAGAGAGAGAAACACCATGAAAACATCCATCAAACTGATTTCCGGCGCAGCCATCCTGCTCGCCACCCTGTCCGGTCAGGCCATCGCCCAGGAGACCATCAAGGTCGGCATGTCTGGCAAATATTTCCCGTTCACCTTCGTCAAGCAGGACAAGCTGCAAGGCTTTGAAGTGGATATGTGGAACCAGATCGGCGAGCGTACCGGCTACAAGGTCGAATTCGTGACTGCCAGCTTCTCCGGCCTGTTCGGCATGCTGGAAACCGGCCGTATCGACACCATCTCCAACCAGATCACCATCACCGACGAGCGCAAGGCGAAGTACGACTTCTCCCAGCCTTACGTCTATGACGGCGCCCAGATCGTGGTACGCAAGGGCAACAGCACCATCCACGGCATCAAGGATCTGGAAGGCAAGAAGGTGGCCGTGAACCTGGGTTCCAACTTTGAAGAGCTGCTGCGCAAGAACGACCCGAACAAGAAGATCGATATCCGCACCTATGACTCCGCCTTCGAGCAGGATGTCGCCCTGGGTCGCATCGATGCCTTCGTGATGGACCGCGTCTCCACCGCCCAGCTGATCAAAGAGTCCAAGCTGCCGCTGCAACAGGCTGGCGCACCGTTCGAGACTATCGAGAACGCCCTGCCCTTCCTGAAGACCCCGGAGAAACAGGCGCTGCTGAAGAAGGTCGACGAGGCCCTGACCGCCATGCGCAAGGATGGCTCCCTGCGTCAGATCTCCGAGAAATGGTTCGCTTCCGACATCACCGACAAATAAATGATGGAATTTGACCTCGAATACACGCTGGGGTTGTTTCCCATCCTGCTCAAATACCTGGGCACCACGATGGAAATGGCCCTGTGGGGATTCGTGCTGGCACTCGTACTCTCGCTGGCCCTGGCGATAGTACGGGTGTTTCGCGTCCCCGCGATTCACTGGCTGGCGATGCTCTATATCTCGTTCTTTCGGGGTACACCGCTACTCGTTCAGCTGTTCCTGCTCTACTACGGACTGCCGCAGCTGTTCCCGATCTTCGTGGGGATGGATGCCTTTACCGCCGCCATCGTCGGTCTGACCCTGCACTTCGCCGCCTATATGGCCGAGTCGATCCGCGCAGCCATCCTCGGCATTCACAAAAGCCAGATGGAAGCGGCGCTCAGTATCGGCATGAGCCGTTATCAGGCGATGCAGCGGATCATCCTGCCGCAGGCGGCACGTATCGCCACCCCGTCACTGATGAACTACTTCATCGATATGATCAAGAGCACCTCGCTGGCCTTCACCCTGGGGGTGGCCGAGATCATGGGCAAGGCGCAGATGGAAGCCTCCTCCTCCTTCAAGTTCTTCGAGAGCTTTATGGCGGTGGCGCTGATCTACTGGGTGGTGGTGATCTTCTTTACCCGCTTGCAGCATCTGCTGGAAGTCCGTCTCAACCGTGCCTATTAAAGGAGGGCTCTCATGATCAAGCTAACCGGCCTCTCCAAGGCATATCACGGCAATCAGGTGCTCAACGGCATCGATCTGGAGGTCAAAAAGGGGGAAATTGTCGTCATCATCGGCCCCTCCGGCACCGGCAAGTCGACCCTGTTGCGCTGCCTGAACCTGCTGGAGACCCCGGATGCGGGCACCCTTGCCATCGACGATCTTGAGCTGAATCTGGCCAAGGCCAGCGAACAGCAGGCGATCGAGCTGCGCAAACGGGCCTCCTTCGTGTTCCAGAACTACGCCCTTTTTGCCAACAAGACGGCGCTCGACAACATCGCCGAAGGGCTGATCACCGTCTGGAAGCAGCCAAAAGCGGAGGCCCGCGCCACAGCACTCGGCATCCTCAAGGACATTGGTCTTGCCGACAAGCAGGATGCCTATCCGGCCTCCCTCTCCGGCGGCCAGCAGCAACGGGTCGGCATTGGCCGCGCCATGGCGGCCCACTCCAAGGTGATCCTGTTTGACGAGCCCACCTCGGCCCTCGATCCCGAGTGGGTCGACGAGGTTTTGGGACTGATGAAAGAGTTGGCCCGCCAGCACCAGACCATGGTGGTGGTGACTCATGAGATTGAATTTGCTCGTGATGTTGCCGATCGGGTGATCTTCATGGAAGGGGGGCGGATCGTCGAGCAGGGCCCGCCGGATCAGATATTGGTCGATCCCAAGGATCCCCGTACCCGGGAGTTCTTGCGGAAAGTCCTTAAATAGCTCTCTCTTTGGCGGCCTGGCCGCCTTTTTTATTGAGGGATCCCTTGTTTAACCCCGGGTTGCCAGTATAATCCGGAGCCCTTGATCCTCTGGATCCTCACGCTCGGCAGTGGCCTTTTCAAGACCATGGCAGGATGAGAGGGAACGGCGGATTGACTAAAAGCCGAACTCTGTTTAGAATTCGGCCTCTTTTGCTAGTCGTCACACGCTATAGCTGGCGCGTCGGCTAAGTGTGACAATCAAAACTGTACAGAAATACGGAATCGAATCATGAAACGTACTTTTCAACCGTCCAACCTGAAGCGCAAGCGCTCTCACGGTTTCCGCGCCCGCATGGCAACTGCCAACGGTCGTAAAGTTCTGGCCGCTCGTCGTGCCAAGGGTCGTGCCCGCCTGGTAGTCTAATGCCTACCCAGCACACCTTCTCTCGGGAGTTACGTCTGTTAACTCCCGAACACTTCAAACGCGTTTTCGCCGAGCCTGTCCGGGCTGCTTCCCCGCAAATTACGCTTCTCGCCTGCCCCAATTCACTCGAACACTCTCGTCTTGGTCTCGCTGTGCCCAAAAAAGCACTCAAGCGTGCCGTCTGGCGTAACCGTGTCAAACGGGTGGTCCGGGAAAGTTTCCGCCTCAAACAACATCAGCTGCCCGCTATCGACATCGTGGTGATCGCCAAAGCCGGTGTGAAAGAGATGGATAACGAGGAACTGTTCAAGTTACTGGAAAAGCTATGGCGCACTCTGTCACGCCGTTGCAATGGGTAGCTATCAAACTGATACGCCTGTATCAGCTAATCATTAGCCCTCTGCTCGGGCCGCGCTGCCGTTTTACTCCAACTTGTTCCCAATTTGCGATAGAAGCCATCCGACTTCACGGTTTCATAAAAGGCGTTTGGTTAGCTAGCAAACGTCTATTAAAATGCCATCCCTTATCCGAGGGTGGTTATGACCCGGTTCCGCAACCAAAGCGAAGAAACTGAAGACTATGGAATCACAACGCAATCTACTCCTGATCGGTTTGCTGTTCGTGAGCTTTCTGCTCTGGCAACAGTGGGAGTCCGACAAGGCTCCGAAGCCGGCCCCGACTACCGTGGCCCAAACCGAACATTTCGTACCTGAAGCCGGTCAGACCGGTGATATTCCTCAGGTTTCCGAGCAAGCCAACGCGACTGCCGCACGCAAGCTGATCACCGTCTCCTCTGACGTGCTCAAGCTGACCCTGGATACCCAGGGTGGTGACGTCGTGTCTGCCGAACTGCTGTCTCACAAACTGGAAGAGGGCAAGGACCAACCGTTCGTGCTGCTGACCAGCCAGCCTGAGCACCTCTATATCGCCCAGAGCGGTCTGGTGGGTCGCAACGGTCCGGACAGTCAGGCCGAAGGTCGTCCTACCTATGAAGCCGCCCAGACCAGCTATCAGCTGGCCGATGGTCAGGATCAAGTCGTCGTCCCGATGACCTGGACCGACAGCAAAGGCGTGGTCTTCACCAAGGAGTTCATCCTCAAGCGTGGCGACTATGCCGTTGGCGTTGATTACAAGATCGACAACAAATCTGCCGAGCCGGTTCAGGTGCAGTTCTATGGTCAGCTGAAGCAGACCGTAGCAACGCCGAAGGATCAGGAAGGTCATGCCATGGTAGCCAGCGCTTACCGTGGTGGTGCCTTCTCCACTGAAGATACCCGCTACAAGAAGTACACCTTCGACGAGATGAAGGATGCCGACCTGAACAAGACCACCAAGGGTGGTTGGGTCGCCATGCTGCAACACTACTTCGTCTCTGCCTGGGCACCGAATGCCGACGATACCAACAGCTTCTACAGCCGTGTGATCCCGGGCAAAGGCCAGGCCATCATCGGTTACAAGGCGCCGCTGGTTGACGTGGCTGCCGGCCAACAGGCTGAAGTGACCAGCAAGCTGTGGGTCGGTCCCAAGCTGCAAGACCAGATGGCCAAGGTGGCTAACCACCTCGACCTGACCGTCGACTACGGCTGGCTGTGGTTCATCGCCCAACCGCTGCACTGGCTGCTGACCGTGTTCCACGGTTTCGTCCAGAACTGGGGTCTGGCCATCATCATGCTGACCCTGCTGGTGCGCGGCATCATGTTCCCGCTGACCAAGGCCCAGTACACCTCCATGGCCAAGATGCGCATGCTGCAACCCAAGATTGCGGCCCTGCGCGAGCGCTTCGGCGATGACCGCCAGAAGATGTCTCAGGGCATGATGGAGCTGTACAAGAAGGAGAAGGTCAACCCGCTGGGTGGCTGCCTGCCGATCCTGGTTCAGATGCCGATCTTCATCGCCCTTTACTGGGCACTGATGGAGTCCGTTGAACTGCGTCACGCGCCGTTTGCCCTGTGGATCACTGACCTGTCAGTGAAGGACCCCTTCTTCGTGCTGCCAATCCTCATGGGTGCCTCCATGTGGTATCTGCAGAAGATGAGCCCGACCACCGTAACCGACCCGATGCAGCAGAAAGTGATGCAGTTCATGCCGATCATCTTCACTTTCATGTTCCTCTGGTTCCCGGCTGGCCTGACTCTCTACTGGCTGGTGAGCAACGTCATCTCCATCATCCAGCAGACCATCATCTATCGTCAGCTGGAGAAGAAAGGACTGCATTCACGCAGCTAATCTTCCCGTGATGACAAAAGAGGCGGCCTTCGGGCCGCCTTTTTTATTACAATGTCTCCCACTACGTTTTCCTATCAGCGAACAAACGAGCCAAGCAAGATGACAACAGATACGATCGTGGCCCAGGCCACCGCGCCAGGCCGTGGTGGCGTCGGCATAGTCCGGGTCTCCGGCCCCGCCGCCGAACAGGTCGCCGGGATAGTGCTCGGCAAGCTCCCGCGGGTGCGCTACGCCGAATATCTGCCGTTCAAGGATGAGCAAGGCCAGGTACTGGATCAGGGCATCGCCCTGCTGTTCAAAGCACCCAACAGCTTCACCGGCGAGGATGTGCTGGAGCTGCAGGGCCACGGCGGCCCCGTCATCATGGACATGCTGATCCGCCGCATTCTGAAAATCGATGGCATCCGCCCTGCCCGCCCCGGCGAGTTTAGCGAGCGCGCCTTCATCAACGACAAGCTGGATCTGGCCCAGGCCGAAGCCATCGCTGACCTTATTGAAGCCTCCAGCGAACAGGCCGCCCGCAGTGCCATGCACTCCCTGCAGGGGCAGTTCTCCAGCAAAATCCAGCAACTGGTGGAGAGCCTGATCCGGCTGCGCATCTATGTGGAAGCGGCCATCGACTTCCCGGACGAGGAGATCGACTTCCTCTCCGACGGCAAGGTGGCGGGCGACCTCTACGCCATCATGTCCGAGCTGGACGACGTGCGCGGGGAAGCCAAACAGGGCGCCCTGCTGCGGGAAGGGATGAAGGTGGTGATCGCCGGTCGTCCCAACGCCGGCAAATCAAGCCTGCTAAATGCCCTCGCGGGCCGTGAGTCGGCCATCGTCACCGAGATCGCTGGCACCACCCGCGATGTGCTGCGCGAGCATATCCATCTCGATGGCATGCCGCTACACATCATCGATACCGCCGGTCTGCGCGACACCCAGGATAAGGTGGAACAAATCGGTATAGAACGAGCCTGGGCCGAGATCGAACAGGCAGATCGGGTGCTGTTTATGGTGGATGGCACCACCACGGACGCGGTCGACCCGCGGGAGATCTGGCCGGAATTTGTTGATCGGTTGCCAAAAAACATCGGCCTCACCGTCATTCGCAACAAGGCCGACCTGACCGGCGAGGATCTGGCACCGAGCCAGGAGCAGGGCCACGCCGTCTACCGCATCTCCGCCAAGACCGAGCTGGGGCTGCCTGCCCTGCGCGAGCACCTGAAAGCCTGCATGGGCTTCCAGGGCAACACCGAAGGGGGCTTTATGGCCCGCCGCCGCCATCTGGATGCGCTGGAGCGTGCAGCCGAGCGCCTGTTGGTGGCCAAAGAGCAACTGGAAGTGTTCGTGGCTGGCGAGCTGGTGGCCGAAGAGCTGCGCCTCGCGCAGGAGTCCCTCTCCGAGATCACCGGCGAATTCAGCTCCGACGATCTGCTGGGTCGTATCTTCTCCAGCTTCTGCATCGGCAAGTAAGCCGGTTCGGCAAACAATAAAAAGCCCGGGCTCATCCCGGGCTCATCCCGGGCTTTTTGTTGTGCGTTTTTTGTCCGCAAACCTAGAGGCGGCGCAGGCACCACATGAAGTAAGCGCCCCCTAACAGGGTGGAGACCAGCCCGACCGGCACCTCCTGCGGGAAGAGGATCTGCTGACCGACCCAGTCAGCCGATACCATCAATAGGGCGCCGGAAGCGGCGGCCCCAAGCAGGTGCCAGCGTGCCCGCACCAGCCCCATCAGCTTGGCCATGTGTGGCGCCAACAGACCGACGAACGAGAGCGGCCCCACCACCAGGGTGGCGCTGGCAGTGAGTACGGCCACCAGCAGCAGGATGGCGAGCTGGGCGCGATTAAGACGAATGCCAAGCGCGGTCGCGACAGCACTACCCATCGGCAGCAGATCGAGCCAGCGGCTCACCAAAAGGCAGGCGGCCAGCATCAACAGCGCCAGCCCCACCAACCCATAGGCTACCGGCAGGGTGACGTAGTAGGTGGAGCCGGACATCCAGGAGAGCAGTTGCTGCACCCGCAGGTCGCCGTTGGCCAGTGCAATGGCCTGCAGCGGTTCAAACAGTGCCGTGATGGCGATACCGGAGAGCAGGATCCGCTCCGGCTGGAAGCCGTGCTTGCGATTGACCACCACCAGCAGCAACAGGCAGCCGAAGGCACCGAGCAAGCCACCGGCCAGCATCAGCGGCAGAGGCAACGCGGGCAGCAGCAGCGCTGTGGTAATCACTCCCATAAAGGTGCCGCCGCTCACCCCCAGCAGCTCCGGGCTCGCCATAGGATTGTTGCTGACCCGTTGCAACAGGGTGCCCGCCAGCGCCAGCAGCACGCCAGCCGCCCCCGCCGTCAGAGTGCGCGGCAGCCGCCACTCCAGTTGGGCCTGCCAGCGGAGCCAGCTCGGCCAGCTCCAGCCCGTCATTCCCTGCCCAACCAGCAGGGAGGCGACCACGGCCAGCAGCAGCCCGACCAACAACAGGCCAATAAGGCGAGCCGGTGCCGGATGGCGGGCCACCAGCAGGCCGGCGTTAGCCTTCGGCGTACCCGACTTGATACCCAGGCGCGGGATCAGCCAGAGCAGCAGCGGCGCCCCCAGCAGGGCGGTCATGGCGCCGGTGGGGATCAAGACTGGCCAGAAGCGGCTCAGGCTCTGCAGTAGCAGATCGGTCGCCGCCAGCAGCAGGGCGCCGAGGATCGGTGCCCACAACAGCCGCTGGCCGAGCTGGCGGATCCCGAGCAGCCGCACCATGGCGGGTGCGGCCAGCCCGATAAAGCCGATCAGCCCCACCACGCTCACCACGCAAGCGGTGACAAACACCGCCAGCCCCAGTCCGGCAAAACGCAGATGCTGCAGGGAGACCCCCAGACTGCGGGCGCTGGCATCATCCAGCTCCAGCACCGCCAGCGGGCGCACCAGTACTGCGGCCAGCAAAGCGGCTGCCAGCAGGCGGGGCAACAGGTAACTCACCCCGCTCCAGCTGTTCTGCACTAGCGAGCCACTGCCCCACACCAACAAACCTTTCAGCTCCTCCTGAAAGAACAGCAAGAGTCCCATGCTGATGGCCGCCAGATAGAGGTTGATCACCAGCCCGGCAAAGACGATGACCACCGGATTGAGCTGGCGACGCCAGGCCAGGGCAAACACCAGTGCCATCGCGAGGCTGCCACCGGCCATGGCGATCCACTCCCGCCCCAACAGCAACCAGGAGGGGGCAAACAGGGTCACTATCATCAACGCCAGTTGGGCACCGGAGGCTATCCCCAAGGTGGTCGGTGACGCGAGCGGGTTGCGCAGCACCTGCTGCATCAGGGTGCCCGCCAGCCCGAGCGCCGCCCCGGCCAGCAGGGTGACCGCCAAGCGGGGTAGCCAGCTGAAATGCACCACCGCTTGGCTGACATCATCCAGATTGGGGGCAAAGAGGCTCTGCCACCAGAGCGCACCGGGCAGCTGGCGAGCCAGCTCCCAATACGCGAGCAAGAGGGTCAACCCCAGCAGGATCGAGACCGGCCGCAGCAGCGGCGATGTGAGCAGTCGCTTCATCGGCTCGCCTCCATACGCTCGGCATCTTGCAGCAATGCATCGCTGAGCAGACCGGCGAAACGACGGGCTGCAAGTACGCCGCCAAAACTCCAGACCGCAGGTAGATGCAGCACGGGCGCCTGCCGTACCAGCGGCAGATGCTGCCACAGCCCAGGCTCCTGCAGCCGTTCGCTCACCCCTACCGGGATGGGATCGACCACCACCAGCCGCGCGGTTGGCAAGGTCATAAACTGCTCGATGCTGACCACCGAGAAACCCCAGTCATTGGTCTGCTCCTGCCAGCCATTACGCAGCCCAAGCCGCGTCATCACCGCATCGAACAGGCTGTGGCGACCAAACACCCGCACATGGCGCTCATCGATAAACTGCGCCACCAGCAGAGGCGGCAGATCCGCAGGCAATCTGGCCTGCATTCTGGCGAGATCCCGATCCAGCCCGGCCAGCAGCCGCTCGCCCTCGGCGGTTTTGTCCACCATGCGGGCGAGGGTCAGGGTCACCTCGTGCAGCCGCTGCCACAGATCGGTTTGCCCATCATAGAGGGCGATGGTGCTCACCGGTGCAATGCGGGAAAGAGTTGGCACCAGCGGGGCCGCCAGCGGCGAGATGAGGATGCGATCGGGTTTGAGCTCCGCCAGCAGCTCACGGTTGGGCTGGGTGCGCAGGCCTATATCCACCACTCCGGCAGGTAGCCGTGGCTCGCCGACCCATGCCTGATAGGGGCCTGCATCCCCAACGGCCAGCGGCGTCACCCCGAGTGCCAGCAGGGTTTCGGCTATGGTCCAGTCGACGGTGGCGATACGGGGTAGCGGTGCAGAGGCGCTCGGAGATGTGTCGGCCTGCGCCGCAAGTGGCAGCAGCAGGCTGATAAGGCAGGGTGCCATTTTCTTAAATAAACGGTTCAAGAGAGCCCCCCGGTCAGACGATGGCGATGGGATGAGCATGAGCCGGGTGGCGAATGACCTCCATCGGAATGCCATAGATGGCGTGCAGGGTCTCACTGGTCATGAGCCCCTCAGGTTTGCCGTGGGTAAGCAGGCGCCCTGAGTGGAGCGCCACCAGCCGATCACAGAAGCGGGAGGCCATATTGATGTCGTGAATGACGATGATGACCCCAAGGTTGAGCTGACGGCTCAACTGCTTGACCAGCGTCAGCACCTCCACCTGATGGGCCACATCCAGCGCGGCCAGCGGCTCGTCCAGCAGGATGAAGCGGCTCTCCTGCGCCAGCAGCATCGCCAGCCAGACCCTGCCCCGCTCGCCGCCGGAGAGGGTATCCACCAACCGATCGGCAAAACGTTCGGTATGAGTCAGAGCGATGGCCCGATCGACCTGACGGTGATCCTCCGCCCCCATCCGGCCCAGCAGGCCGCGCCAGGGGTAGCGGCCCATCTCCACCAGCTCCCTCCCGAGCAGATTCTCGGCGCTCGGCAAATGCTGGGGCAGATAGGCCACCTGACGGGCAAACTCCCGATTGCCCCAGTCGGGCAGCGGCTTGCCATCGAACAGGATCTCGCCGTCGCTGAGGGGTTGCTGGCGTGCCAGCAGCTTGAGCAGGGTCGATTTGCCCGACCCATTGTGGCCGATGAGGCCATAGACCTGTCCCTGCTCGAAACGCAGGTCGGTGGGGTACAGCAGCGTGCGATCATTGACCGTGAAGCTGGCTGATTTCATCTCGAACATAAGCAATTCCTGTGCTGGCTTGCCGCCAGTCTCATCGGTGCCGGTATCAAACCGGCACCTCGCAATCCAGATGGGCGATCGCATCACGGCTCACTGCGGCGCGGCGCACGCCGGTCAGTTCGGTGAGCTGGCCCTGACGCATCTCCAGCAGGCGATCGGCCAGCGGGAAGTAGTGATCGTCGTGACTGATGGCAATCACCGTCTTGCCCATCTCCTTGAGGCGCGGCAACAGCACCTGATAGAAGATGCGGCGGAACTGGGGATCCTGATCCGCAGCCCACTCGTCAAACAGCATCACCTCGCGCTGCTCGGCCAGCGCCAGCAGCAGGGCGACCCGCTTGCGCTGCCCTTGAGAGAGATCGATATCGGCGATAAAGCCATCCTCGATGGTGAGCTTGCTGCCCATCTGCAACCGCTCCAGCCACTCGGCCACCAGCTCATCCTTGGGTTCCGGCCCCAGCAGGTGCTGGAACAGGTGATAGTCGGTGAAGATGGCAGAGAAGAGCGCCAGATAGCCGTTGCGATCGGTGATCGGCTCACCATCCAGCAGGATCCGGCCCGATACAGGCTGGTAAAGGCCGGTCAGCAGCATGGCCAGCGTCGACTTGCCGGAGCCATTGCCGCCGATGATGAATATTTGCTCCCCCTTTTCGATGACCAGATCGATGGGGCCGACGGCAAAGCCGCCCTCCCCCTGATAGTGAAAGCTCACCTGCTCCAACTCGATATGCTGCCAGGGGCGGATGGCGGGCGGCAGCGGGAAGTCCGCATCCGGCTCGGCCAGATTGAGGGCGGCGATCTTGTCGAACGCCACCTGAGCGGCAAGCAGGGTCGGCAGGGCGCCAATCCCCTGCAACAGCGGGGTGCGCAGGAACAGCAGGGTCAGGGCGAAGGTGGCGGCCACATTGGTGTTGGCCCAGCCAAGGCCGTTGGCCAGAAAGAAGACCAGACCGATCGCCCCCAGCATCATGATATTCGACCAGTTCACCGCGCTCAGGTGATAGGTGTCGGCGCGAATGATCTGCTGGCGATAGTCACGGGCATTTTGCTCATAGAGCTGGTGATAGACGAAGTGAGCCCGCTCGCGGTTGAGCGCCAGCTCCTTGCTGCCAGCGATGATGGCCTGATAGTTCTGATAGAGCCGATCTTCGGCCTGA
The DNA here is from genome assembly GCF_040908355.1 of Aeromonas sp. R2-2. Classification (NCBI taxonomy): domain Bacteria; kingdom Pseudomonadati; phylum Pseudomonadota; class Gammaproteobacteria; order Aeromonadales; family Aeromonadaceae; genus Aeromonas; species Aeromonas sp. R2-2. The sequence goes on from NZ_JBFODQ010000046.1 coordinate 74,757, forward strand.
CGCATGTGGGAGAGATGGCGATAAACACGGTTCACCAGCAACCAGCCCACCACCATGGTAATCGTGACCCAGAGCGCGGTCACCCCGAGTAATGCAGGAGAGAGCCAGCCAAGATAGAGGGCAGAACCCAGCGTGAGCACCAGCCCCTGCACCAGCTCAGGCAGGCGCACGAAGGCAATGGTGATCTGGCCGATATCGCTGGAGAGGGAGGCCAGCAGCGGCCCCTGACCAATCTGGCGAATGCGGGCGACATCGGTATCCAGCAGTTGCTTGAGCAGACGGCCGCGCAACCGGTAGACAAAATGGTGACCGAGAGTGGTCAGGGCCAGCTGAGATCCGAGTGTGATCACCAGCAGCAGCACAATCAGGCCGACCAGCTGACCGAGGATCGGCAGCGGATCACCTATAGATTCGATAAGAGACTGATTGATAAAGGCAATGACGCCAATCCCGCTGACGGCACTGAGCAGACTGAGCAGGGTAATGGCGATAAAGGGCCAACGATATTGGCGATAAACCAGAGATAAGAGTTCCATAACGGACCGGTATTCCAGAGAGATCAGAACAACTGCGGGTGAAAAGAAGGGCGGGAATCCGGTTCCCGCCCGACTTCGATTACCAGCGGTAGTTGATGCTGCCCACTACGCTGCGCGGCTCGCCGTAGTAGCAGTAGTAGTCACAACTGGCCACGTAGGTTTCACCCAGCAGGTTGTTGACGTTGAGCTGGGCACGCCAGTTCTTGGCAAAGTCATACCCGATCATCGCATCCCACACGGTATGGGCTGGCACCTCGGCAGAGCCGTAGATGGGGGTGTAGTCCGCATTCACGGCGCCAATACCCACGCTGGAACCGATATAACGCACACCGGTACCCAGCTCCAGACCCGAAGCCACCCCTTGCTGCACCTTGTAGTTGCCCCAGAAGGAGGCGATGTGGCGCGGGATCAGACTGGCACGGCGATCGCCACTGCCGGTGTCGTTGGTTTTGGCATCGGTGTAGGTGTAAGCAGCGGTCAGACGCAGCGCATCGGTCACCTGCACGCTCCCTTCCAGCTCAACCCCCTGAGAGGTCACTTCACCCGCCTGGGTCTGCTGGCCGGAACCGGTAGAGACCAGCGAGTTGGTCTGGGCCAGATCGAACAGCGCCAGATTGATGTAACCGTCGAGGAAGGCAGGCGCATACTTCACGCCGGTCTCGTAGAGCTTGCCCTTGAGCGGCTTGTAGGAGTTTCGGGTGTTAGGATCGATCCCCGGCAGCACCTCGAACGACTCGGCATAGGCAAAGTAGGGAGAGAGGCCGTTGTCAGCCAGATACATCAGGCTGCCCGAGAGGGAGAGCTCGTGATCGTACTGGCGCTCGTCCTTGCTGGTATTGGTATTGTGGGTCTCCACATAGTCGAAACGGCCACCGGCAGTCAGCAACCAGCGATCGTCCCAGCGGATCTGGTGCTGGGCATAGAGGCCGCTCTGGCCCTTGCTGCTCTTCTGGTGAGTGGCGGTCGATTCGTCAAAACCGGGGAAGCCGCTGTAATCCGGGTTCATGGTATTGATGGAGCCCATACCGTAGTTGTCGGCCTCGACCCCTTCATTGACGTGACGCTGCAGATCCACCCCCAGCAGCAAGGTCTGCTCCGTGCTGTCGGTGTTCCAGTAGCCCACCATCTGGTTGTCCATGGTGGCACTCTTGGTATTGCCATCGCGGTAAACCAGGCCACGACTGGCGGTTGTGCCTTCATAGGTCGGGAAGATATAGGTCTGGCGCAACAGCAGATCGTTGTAGTTGAAGCGGACGTTCTGCTTGAACTCCCAGGTCTGGTTGAGCTGGTGGGCCAGCTCGTAACCGGTGGAGATCTGGGTATTGCGGTTGCGATCGTAATCCGGTTGGCTCAGGTTGGTGGAGGGATCAATCTGGCCACCTGACGTATTCAGAGTGCCATAGACCGGGAAGAAGCCGTTGGTCGGGACCCCTTCGTCGTGCAGGAAGCTGGCCAGCAGGGTCAGGCTGGTACGATCCGAAAGATCGAAGGTGACGCTGGGCGCCAGATAAACCCGATCGTTGTAGGTGCCGGTGAGCACCCCATCACGCTCTTTATAAAGAGCAACCATGCGGTAACGGCTGTTGTCGGAGAGCGCGTCAGATACGTCCACCCCGACTTGACGATGATCCCGGCTGCCAAGCTGCAGATCCACCTGCCCTTGCGGCGTGGCGGTCGGCCGCTTGCTGATGGCATTGATCACCCCGCCCGGAGGCGCCTCACCGTAAAGGATCGAGGCTGGCCCCTTCAGCACTTCCACACTCTCCAGACCAAACGGTTCCGGCGTCCAGACGTAGTAGCCGGTGCCAAACAAGCGGTTGCCATCCAGATAAGAGGCGGCATCGAAGCCACGCACCTTGAACCAGTCGGTGTTGTTGTCTGAGCCATAGAGGCCGGTCAATACGCCGGAACGGTAGCGAATCGCTTCATCCAGCTGCAACACGGCGTGCTGATCCAGTTCCTCGCGATTAACCACGGAGACGGCGCGAGGCGTCTCGGCCATCGGCACTTCCACCTTCATGGCCGTACCGGTCACCACCATGGTTTCGCTGGCTTTGGGCAGCTCAGCGGTGGTTTGTTCGGCCATCAGCGGCAGGGAGACGAGCAAACCGGAGAGCGAAAGCACGCCGAAGGCGCCCTTCTTGCCGGGTCCTGTAGTGTATTTTTGCGCAATCATATTAAAGTCTCGTTTATCAATGAGTTATGTTGTTTTAATTGTTATTTGTGGTCGTTTGTCACGACATCACCCTGTTCCATGGGCGAATAAAGCAGCGCAATCCTACTACAGGAGCCGTGATCGAATCGATTCAATAATTGCTAATCATTTGCATCTACATTGTTATCTATCTGCATCGTTGGCAGGATTTCGCGGGAGACGGGAGCCATCAGGAGAGCCATGGGTGGAGAAGAAAATGAAGAGGAATATAAAGAAGCAGAAAAAAGATCGACGGGATGGATCCGGCGGCATTATCTGACTGGATCCATTATCCCCAAGCTTTATCCATATTTATCCACACCCTTTGGCGGTAGAATCCGGCTTTCCGTTTCTTTGTCTGAAATCAGGATCCATTCCATGGCCAAACTCAATCTCGTCGTCGGCTCCATGCTGGGCGCCGCCGAATATGTCGCAGACCACGTCGCCAACCTGCTGGAACAGGCTGGCCACCAGACCCGGATCCACAACCCGGCCAAGCTGGCAGAGGTGCTGGATGATGCGGGATCCATCCTGCTGGTGGTCACTTCCACCCATGGTGCCGGGGATGTGCCCGACAACCTGCAACCCTTCGCCAAGGATCTTGCCGAGCAGCATCCGGATCTTAATTCATTGAAATATGGCGTGATCGCCCTTGGTGACAGCAGTTATGACACCTTTTGCCAGGGTGGCAAGACGCTGGATCGGCTGCTGGCCGAGTGCGGTGCCAGCCGGATCGGCGAGCGGCTCGACATCGATGTGACCCAACACGAGATCCCCGAAGATGCCGCAGAAGTGTGGATCCGCGACTGGATGACGATGATCGCCTGATCAGCGTGCGGGAGATCCTGAAAAAAAACTTGATCTCCCCACTTATCCCCAGATCGACTATCCACCATGTTATTAACAGATTGATCCGAGGGAGTTGTTCTACAAGGTTACCCACAACGCCCAGGGGTAATGTGCATAACTACGGTGTAAAGCTCTGCAAAACCTATAGTTATCCATGTATTAGATCCAGACCGACAGACCTCTGTGTATAAAAGTCCTGGTTATCCCCTCGTTCACCGGGCCAGGATCCAAGCTTTTCCACAAGCTAGGATCGTCCTTAAATTAATGATCTTTATGATCAAAAAGTGCTTATCAACAGAAAGGGCGGATCCTAATAAGAGATCCAGTAAAAGATCGATCTAAAGATCCTTAAGATCTAATTAGTGGATCCTCCCTTCATACTGAACGTTAAGTAGACGTTCCCCTCAGGACGCGAAACAGATAGAATGTTCCGCCCTTTAGCCCAGGCAAATAAAGATCTTCAGGCGTGCAGATCAAGGTGATCCCAATGCAATACCATGAACAATTTGATGTGATCGTCGTCGGTGGCGGTCATGCCGGAACCGAAGCAGCAACAGCGGCAGCCCGTATGGGCATGAACACCCTGTTGCTGACCCACAATATCGATACGCTGGGACACATGTCCTGTAATCCGGCGATCGGCGGGATCGGCAAGGGACACCTGGTCAGGGAAGTTGACGCACTCGGCGGGATCATGGCGCGTGCCATCGATCTTGGCGGGATCCAGTTCCGCACCCTCAACTCCTCCAAGGGCCCGGCAGTGCGAGCCACTCGTGCCCAGGCGGATCGCCTGCTCTACAAGGCCGTCGTTCGCCAGATGCTGGAGAACTACCCGAACCTGAAGATCTTCCAGCAAGCCTGTGACGATCTGATTATGGACGGGGATCGTGTTGCCGGTGTGGTCACCCAGAGCGGGATCCGCATCAGCGGCAAGACTGTTGTGCTGACGGTCGGTACCTTCCTGAACGGGTTGATCCACATCGGGATGGAAAACTACAAGGGCGGTCGTGCCGGGGATCCTCCCTCGATCGCCTTGGCCCAGCGCCTGCGTGAACTGCCGCTGCGCATCGATCGTCTCAAGACGGGCACACCGCCGCGCATCGATGCCCGCAGCGTCGATTTCTCCGTCATGCAGGAACAGCACGGCGACGATCCTCGTCCGGTCTTCTCGTTTATTGGCGATGCCAGCCAGCATCCCCGTCAGGTGCCATGCTACGTCACCCACACCAACGAGCGTACCCACGAAGTGATCCGCAATAACCTGGATCGCAGCCCCATGTACGCCGGGGTGATCGAGGGGATCGGCCCGCGCTACTGCCCGTCGATCGAAGACAAGATCACCCGTTTCGCCGACAAGACGGCGCACCAGATCTTCGTCGAGCCGGAAGGTCTGACCACCCACGAACTCTATCCGAACGGGATCTCTACCAGCCTGCCGTTTGACGTGCAGGTGCAGATCGTCCGTTCCGTGCGCGGCTTCGAGAACGCCCACATCACCCGCCCCGGCTATGCCATCGAATATGATTTCTTCGATCCGCGGGATCTCAAGGCCAACATGGAGAGCAAGTGCATTCCAAACCTGTTCTTCGCCGGCCAGATCAACGGCACGACCGGTTACGAAGAGGCGGCGGCACAAGGCCTGATGGCCGGTCTGAACGCGGCCCTGCGTGCCCAGGACAAGGATCCCTGGAACCCGCGTCGGGATCAGGCCTACATGGGCGTGATGATGGATGATCTCTCCACCCTGGGGACCCGCGAGCCTTACCGCATGTTCACCAGCCGCGCCGAATATCGCCTGCTGCTGCGGGAAGACAACGCCGATATCCGTCTGACCGCCATCGGTCGCGAGCTGGGTCTGGTGGATGACGAGCGCTGGAGCAAATTCAACGCCAAGATGGAACAGGTCGAGCTGGAGCGTCAGCGCATGCGTTCAACCTGGATCCACCCGCAACACCCGTCACTGGAGGCAGTCAACGCCCTGGTCAACACCCCGCTGACCCGCGAACAGAGTCTGGAAGAGCTGCTGCGTCGCCCCGAGGTGACCTATGATGCGCTGATGGCCATCGAAGGGGTCGGCCCATCCGTGACCGATCCTGCCGCGGCCGAACAGGTTGAGATCCAGATCAAGTACGCCGGTTACATCGAGCGTCAGCACGATGAAGTGGAAAAGCAGCTGCGCAACGAGAACACCCTGCTGCCGCTGGATCTGGACTATCGCGAGGTGAACGGCCTCTCCAACGAGGTGAAAGCCAAGCTGAACGATGCCAAGCCGCAGACCATCGGTCAGGCTTCCCGCATCTCCGGCATCACCCCGGCTGCCATCTCCATCCTGCTGGTTCACCTGAAAAAACACGGCCTGCTGCGTAAAACCGCCTGAGGATTCTTACCGTTGGAAAATATGCTGGAAAGATTGAACGGCCTGCTCAAGCAGGCCGAAATTGTTATCACCGATACCCAAAAGAGCCAACTGGTGCAGTTGGTCGAGTTGCTGCACAAGTGGAACAAGGCTTACAATCTCACCTCGGTGCGAGATCCGGACGCCATGCTGGTCAAGCATATCCTCGATAGTCTGGTGGTAAGCCCCCACTTGCACGGTGAGCGCTTCATCGACGTGGGGACTGGTCCCGGCCTGCCGGGATTGCCGCTGGCGATCATCAATCCAGACAAGCAGTTCGTCCTGCTCGACAGTCTGGGCAAGCGGATCAACTTCATCCGTCAGGTGATCCTGGAGCTGGGTCTGACCAATGTGACGCCGGTCAAATCCCGGGTTGAAGAGTATCAACCTGACGTGGGATTTGATGGTGTACTGAGTCGGGCATTTGCCTCACTTGAGGACATGCTGAGCTGGTGTCACCACCTGCCGTCAGAACAGGGCTGCTTCCTGGCACTCAAGGGACAATATCCCGAGCAGGAGCTGGCCCAGTTGCCTGCCAATATCCGTCTGGTAGCCTGTCATGAGTTGCGGGTGCCGGAGCTGGAAGGCGAACGTCATCTGCTGGAATTCAAACATATCCAGCCCGAATAGGGTCGCAGTTTCATTTAGGGGATCGTGTGGGAAAAGTCATCGCCATAGCCAACCAGAAGGGTGGAGTGGGTAAAACCACCACCTGTGTGAATCTGGCCGCCTCCATGGCTGCCACCCGGCGCAAGGTGCTGGTGATCGATCTGGATCCGCAGGGCAATGCCACCATGGGCAGCGGTGTCGACAAGTATGACGTCGAGCGCACCGCCTATGAGCTGCTGATCGAGGATGCCCCCATCAGCGAAGTGATCATCCCCGAAACTACCGGGGGTTATCACCTGATCGCCGCCAACGCCGACGTGACCGCGGCCGAAATCCGTCTGATGGAATTTTTCGCCCGCGAAATCCGCCTGCGCAATGCGCTGGCCTCGGTGCGGGACAAATACGACTACGTCTTCATCGACTGCCCGCCCTCTCTCAACATGCTGACCGTGAACGCCATGGCCGCCGCCGACTCCGTGCTGGTGCCCATGCAGTGCGAATATTACGCGCTGGAGGGGCTCACCGCTCTGGTCGACACCATCAGCAAGCTGGCCGCAGTGGTCAATCCGGAGCTCAAGATCGAAGGGGTGCTGCGCACCATGTTCGATCACCGCAACCGGCTGGCCAATGATGTGTCCGATCAGCTAAAACAGCACTTTGGCGACAAAGTCTACCGCACCATCATTCCCCGCAATGTTAGACTGGCTGAGGCCCCGAGTTTCGGTGCCCCGGCCATGCACTATGACAAATCATCGGTGGGCGCCAAGGCCTACCTGGCACTGGCTGGCGAGATCCTGCGCCGCCAGGAGCAGGAACGTCAGGCGACCATCGCAGACCGAGAGAGCATATGACTCCGAAAAAACGTGGACTGGGCAAGGGGCTGGATGCCCTGCTCAGTACCAGCACGGCTGCCCGCCAGAAACAGGTGATGAGCGATCAACGTACTGAAGAGGCCATGGCCCCCACCAATCAGGGCGAGCTGCGCAAGCTGCCGGTGGAGTGGTTGCAGTCCGGCAAGTACCAGCCCCGCAAAGACATGTCCCAGGATGCACTGGAAGAGCTTGCCAACTCCATCCGCGCTCAGGGGGTGATCCAGCCCATCGTGGTACGCCCTCTCGGCGAACAATCCTTCGAAATCATTGCCGGTGAGCGGCGCTGGCGCGCGTCCCAGCTGGCGCGGCTTGAGGTGGTGCCCTGCATCGTCAAGGATGTACCCGACGAGGCTGCCGTCGCCATCGCGCTGATTGAGAATATTCAGCGGGAAGACCTTAATGCCATCGAAGAGGCTGTCGCTCTACAAAGACTGCTGACCGAATTTGAACTCACCCACCAGCAGGTGGCCGAGGCGGTGGGCAAGTCCCGCACCACGGTGACCAACCTGTTGCGTCTCAACCAGCTCAACGACGATGTGAAGCGTTTCGTCGAGCATGGCGACCTCGACATGGGCCATGCCCGTGCCCTGCTGGCTCTGAGCGGCCAGGCCCAGTCCGAACTGGCCAAGCTGGTTGCCCAGAAAGGGCTGACCGTACGCGATACCGAGAAGCTGGTGCAAAAAGCGCTTGAACCGGCAAAAGCCAGGGTCGAACCGGCCCGTGATCCGCAGATCGGCTACCTGGAGCGCCAACTGGCAGAAAAAATTGGCAATCAGGTGCAACTTCAGCCTGGCAAGCGGGATAGCGGGAAGTTAGTAATAAGTTACGAGAATTTGTCCGATTTGGACCGTATATTGGGCTATTTTGGCGTGTCGGAATCGTGATTTTTACGCTTTTTGTAGTAATAAAACATCCATTCCTTTTGATATGACCATAACCCTGATTTGCCGCGGAAAGCCGCAAAAATTAAGGATTTTTGTCATATTGCAATAGCTGCCCTCAAGGGTATAATTTGACCGGCTTTAAGAGCTGTTAACATGGGGTCTTCGGATCCCGATTTTTTACAGTTCTGTAATGTTCAGGGGTAGGTTGGTGAAGCAGAAAATAGCCTTGGAAGGTTTGACACTGGCCTTGGTTATGCTCGTTTGTCAGCTCATCCTGATCCTGGCGATGAGTGCCGTCTGGTTTTACCTGACTGGTGCCAGCGCCGGTTATTCCGCCCTCTACGGAGGGGGGATGTACTGGGTTCCTCAAGCCTTGTTTACTGTCTGGGTGCTGCGCCGCAAGGTGACAACCGAGAGTGTGGGCCTGGTTTTGCGGGACTTTTATGGTGGGGCAGGGATTAAGCTCATTTCTACAACAGGTCTATTCGCCCTGATGTTTGGTGCGGGAGTCGAGGTCGTTACCGTCTCGTTTTTCGCCACTTATATCCTCGCCCTCGTTGTACAGTGGATGGTTTCATTCACGCTTAACAACCACTATTAGGAAAACTCATGTCTGCAACCGGAGAAGTCCTGACTCCTCAGGGATATATCTCCCACCACCTGACCCACCTTCAAGTCGGGTCCGGGTTCTGGACGGTCAATATCGACTCAATGGTATTTTCCGTCGTGCTAGGCGCCCTGTTTATCCTGCTGTTCCGCAAAGTAGCCGTTAACGCTACCAGCGGGGTGCCGGGTAAGCTGCAGTGCTTTGTGGAGATGCTGGTCGAGTTTGTGAATGGTAACGTCAAAGACATCTTTCACGGTCGCAACAAGGTCATCGCACCTTTGGGGCTGACGGTGTTTGTGTGGATCTTCCTGATGAACTTCATGGATCTGATCCCCGTTGACTTTATCCCTCACGCTGCACAATTGATGGGTATTCCCTATCTGCGTGTGGTTCCCTCTGCTGACGTTAACATCACCATGTCCATGGCTTTGGGCGTGTTCTTCTTGATCCTGTATTACAGCATCAAGGTCAAGGGTATCGGCGGGTTTGTGAAGGAGCTGACGCTTCAGCCTTTCAACCACCCGGCGGCCATCCCGGTTAACCTCATCCTGGAAACTGTTACGCTGATTTCCAAACCTGTTTCTCTGGGTCTTCGACTGTTCGGCAACATGTATGCTGGCGAACTGATCTTTATCCTGATTGCTGGTTTGTTACCCTGGTGGTCACAGTGGATCCTGTCCGTGCCTTGGGCAATTTTCCACATCCTGATCATCACTTTGCAGGCATTCATTTTCATGGTTCTGACCATCGTCTATCTGTCGATGGCGCAGGAAGACCATGGTTGATGCAACTCAAATAATCCTTTTTATACAATCAATTACATCTAAATAACTGGAGATCCTCATGGAAAACTTGAACATGGACCTGCTGTACATCGCTGCTGCAATGATGATGGGTCTGGCTGCTATCGGCGCTTCCATCGGTATCGGTATCCTGGGTGGCAAGTTCCTGGAAGGTGCTGCTCGTCAACCGGATCTGATCCCTGTTCTGCGTACCCAGTTCTTCATCGTAATGGGTCTGGTGGATGCGATCCCGATGATCGCCGTTGGTCTGGGTCTGTACGTGATGTTTGCGGTTGCTGGCTAAGTCGTTACGACTCTCCAGGCATAACCCATTAACTAACTTAAGAGGACATCGGCTGTGAATATCAATGCCACCCTCCTCGGCCAAGCAATTGCTTTTTTCTTCTTCGTAGTGTTTTGCATGAAGTACGTATGGCCGCCGCTGATTGCTGCCATCGAAGCCCGTCAGAAAGCCATTGCTGACGGTCTCTCTTCTGCCGAACGTGCCAAGAAAGATCTGGATTTGGCCAAGGCCAACGCCACCGATCAGCTGAAAGAAGCCAAGCTGCAGGCTGCTGAAATCATTGAGCAGGCTAACAAACGTAAAGCCCAGATCATTGATGAAGCTGCCGCTGGTGCCCAGTCTGAGCGGGAAAAAATCCTGGCTCAGGGCCGTGCCGAGATCGAAGCTGAACGTCATCGTGCCAAAGAAGAACTGCGTAAGCAGGTTGCTGCTCTTGCCATTGCTGGTGCAGAGAAGATCCTGGCGCGTCAAATCGACCAGGCTGCCAACAGCGACATCGTCGACAAACTGGTAGCAGAACTGTAACGGGAACGGGGCTATGTCTGAACTGACTACAATCGCTCGCCCCTACGCCAAGGCTGCTTTCGAGTTTGCCGTTGAGCACAAGGCGGTTGACCAGTGGCTGGGTATGCTCGGTTTCGCTGCGCAAGTAGTGGAAAACGAGACCATGCACAACCTGGTAAACGGCTCTGTGGCCGCCGAAGAGCTGGCAACGCTGTTTGTCGGTGTCTGCGGTGAGCAACTCGACGTGCATGGCCAGAACCTGATCCGGGTGATGGCCGAGAATGGTCGCTTGGGTGTGCTGCCGGCGGTCGTTGCTGAATTTGTAGCGTTCAAAGCTGAACTGGATAAAGAGGTTCAGGCTGACGTGATTTCGGCGATCGAACTGACCGACCAGCAGAAAGCCAATATTCAGGCTTCTCTGGAACAACGTCTCGCGCGCAAAGTGAAGCTGAATTGCAGCATCGATGCGTCCTTGATGGCCGGGGTGCTCATCAAGGCCGGTGATCTGGTAATCGACGGCACAGTCCGCGGTAAGCTGGATCGCATGGCTGACGCGCTGCAATCTTGATTGGGGTATTAGAGCATGCAACTGAATTCCACTGAAATCGCCGAGCTGATCAAGCAGCGCATTGCGCAGTTTGATGTAAAGAGCGAAGCGCGTAACGAAGGTACTATCGTCTCTGTGAGCGACGGTATCATTCGTATTCACGGCCTGGCTGATGCCATGCAGGGTGAGATGATCGAGCTGCCGGGCAACCGCTACGCTCTGGCATTGAACCTGGAGCGTGACTCCGTCGGTGCGGTGATTATGGGTTCCTATGACGGTCTGTCAGAAGGAATGAAAGTAAAAGGTACTGGCCGTATTCTGGAAGTGCCGGTAGGTCGTGGTCTGTTGGGCCGGGTGTTGAACACCCTGGGTCAGCCGATCGACGGTAAAGGTCCGATCGACAACGACGGCTTCTCGCCGATCGAAGTGATCGCACCGGGCGTTATCGAGCGTAAGTCTGTTGACCAGCCGGTCCAGACCGGTCTGAAAGCCATCGATGCCATGATCCCTATCGGTCGTGGCCAGCGTGAGCTGATCATCGGTGACCGTCAGGTTGGTAAGACCGCCATCGCGATCGACACCATCATCAACCAGAAAGATTCCGGCATTAAGTGTGTCTACGTTGCGATTGGCCAGAAGGCCTCCACCATCGCCAACGTGGTGCGCAAGCTGGAAGAGCACGGCGCCCTGGCCAACACCATCGTGGTTGTTGCCTCTGCCTCCGAAGCGGCTGCTCTGCAGTACCTGGCTCCGTATGCCGGTTGCTCCATGGGTGAGTACTTCCGTGACCGCGGTGAAGACGCGCTGATCATCTATGATGACCTGTCCAAGCAGGCCGTAGCTTATCGCCAGATCTCCCTGCTGCTGCGCCGTCCGCCAGGACGTGAAGCTTACCCGGGTGACGTTTTCTATCTGCACTCCCGTCTGCTGGAGCGTGCTGCTCGCGTTAACGCCGAGTACGTAGAGAAGTTCACCAAGGGTGAAGTGAAAGGTAAAACCGGTTCTTTGACCGCGCTGCCGATCATCGAAACCCAGGCGGGTGACGTATCTGCGTTCGTTCCGACCAACGTGATCTCCATCACCGATGGTCAGATCTTCCTGACTTCACAGTTGTTCAACTCCGGTATTCGTCCGGCGGTTGACCCGGGTATCTCCGTATCCCGTGTAGGTGGTGCTGCTCAGACCAAGATCGTCAAGAAGCTGTCCGGTGGTATCCGTACCGCGCTGGCCCAGTATCGCGAACTGGCGGCATTCGCCCAGTTCTCTTCCGATCTGGACGAGGCGACTCGCAAGCAGCTGGATCACGGTGTGAAAGTGACCGAGCTGATGAAGCAGAAGCAGTACTCTCCGCTGAGCGTGGCTCACCAGTCTCTGGTGCTGTTCGCCGCCGAGAAAGGCTATCTCTCCGATGTCGAGCTGAACAAAATCGTCGACTTCGAAGCCGCTCTGCTCTCTTACGCCAATACCCAGCATGCCGAGCTGATGGCTGAAATCAATGCCAAAGCCGACTACAACGACGCGATCGTTGGCAAGCTGACTGCGTTGCTGGATAGCTTCAAAGCAACCCAGACCTGGTAAGCGTGTGTGGCAGCGTGAGCTGCCACTTGATGGAGAGTAAGAGATGGCCGGCGCAAAAGAGATACGTAACAAGATCGGGAGTGTGAAAAACACTCAGAAGATCACCGGCGCTATGGAAATGGTGGCAGCAAGCAAAATGCGCCGTGCGCAGGAACGCATGTCTGCCAGCCGTCCGTACGCTGAAACCATGCGCAAGGTGATCGGCCATATCGCTCAGGGGAACTTGGAATACAAGCACCCCTACCTCATCGAACGTGAGGTCAAGCGAGTGGGTTACATCGTCGTCTCCACCGACCGTGGCCTGTGTGGTGGTCTGAACATCAACCTGTTCAAGGCTGCCCTCAATGATATGAAGCAATGGAGCGCGAAAGGTGCCAAGGTTGACCTGGCACTGATCGGTAACAAGGCCTCCAACTTCTTTGAACGGCACGGCGCCAAGGTTAAAGCTCATGTCGCAGGACTGGGCGATAGTCCGAGCGTCAATGACCTGATTGGTTCAGTCAAGGTCATGCTGAAGGCTTACGACAACGGTGAGATTGACAAGCTGTATCTGGTGTACAACAAGTTCGTCAACACCATGGTGCAGCAACCACGGGTCGATCAACTGCTGCCTTTGCCCGTAACTGAAGACAGCAAGCTCGCCAAGAAACACCACTGGGATTACCTCTATGAGCCGGATCCCAAGAAGCTGCTGGATACCCTGCTGGTTCGCTACGTCGAATCTCAGGTTTACCAGGGCGTAGTGGAAAACTTGGCAAGTGAACAGGCAGCCCGAATGGTTGCCATGCAAGCCGCGACTGACAACGCCGGTAACCTGATTAACGATCTGCAACTGGTATACAACAAGGCCCGTCAGGCCAGTATTACCCAGGAGCTGACAGAGATCGTATCCGGTGCTGCTGCGGTGTAAGGCAAGGGTTATCAAAGGTTTAGAGGATTTGACATGAGTAACGGTTTCATCGTCCAAATCATCGGCGCTGTGGTGGACATCGAGTTCCCGCAGAATGCCGTGCCCCAGGTGTACGATGCACTGAAGGTCGTTAGCGAAGGTCAAGGCCAGGGTCTGGTGCTGGAAGTTCAGCAACAGATCGGTGGCGGCGTCGTTCGTTGCATCACCATGGGCTCCTCCGACGGTCTGCGTCGTGGGTTGGAAGTAGTGAATAGCGGTAAATCCATCCAGGTTCCGGTCGGTACTGCGACTCTGGGTCGGATCATGAACGTACTGGGCGAGCCAATCGACGAAAAAGGTCCGATCGGTGAAGAAGAGTGCTGGTCTATCCACCGCGCTGCCCCCAGCTACGAAGATCAGTCCAACAGCAACGATCTGCTGGAGACCGGCATCAAGGTTATCGACCTGGTATGCCCGTTCGCCAAGGGTGGTAAGGTTGGTCTGTTCGGTGGTGCCGGTGTAGGCAAAACCGTAAACATGATGGAGCTGATCCGTAACATCGCGATCGAGCACAGTGGTTACTCTGTGTTCGCCGGTGTAGGTGAGCGTACCCGTGAGGGTAACGACTTCTACCACGAGATGATGGAGTCCAACGTACTGGACAAAGTATCTCTGGTTTACGGTCAGATGAACGAGCCGCCCGGAAACCGTCTGCGCGTTGCGCTGACCGGCCTGACCATGGCCGAGAAGTTCCGTGACGAAGGTCGTGACGTACTGTTCTTCGTGGACAACATCTACCGTTACACCCTGGCCGGTACTGAAGTATCCGCACTGCTGGGCCGTATGCCTTCCGCAGTAGGTTACCAGCCGACCCTGGCCGAGGAGATGGGTGTTCTGCAAGAACGTATCACCTCCACCAAGACCGGTTCCATCACCTCCGTACAGGCCGTTTACGTGCCTGCGGATGACTTGACTGACCCGTCTCCGGCGACCACCTTCGCCCACCTGGATGCGACCGTGGTACTGTCCCGTCAGATTGCGGCACTGGGTATCTACCCGGCCGTTGACCCGCTGGACTCTACCTCTCGTCAGCTGGATCCGCTGGTAGTTGGTAAAGAGCACTACGAGACTGCTCGTGGCGTTCAAACCGTACTGCAGCGCTACAAAGAGCTGAAGGACATCATCGCCATCCTGGGTATGGATGAACTGTCAGAAGAAGACAAACTGACCGTAGCCCGTGCCCGTAAGATCGAGCGTTTCCTGTCCCAGCCGTTCTTCGTAGCAGAAGTGTTTACCGGTTCTCCGGGTAAATACGTGCCGCTGAAAGAGACCATCCGTGGTTTCCAGGGCATCCTGAAAGGCGAGTATGACGATCTGCCCGAGCAGGCGTTCTACATGGTTGGCGGTATCGACGAAGTCGTCGAGAAATCCAAGAAACTGTAAGCCTCGACAGGAGGGCCCATGGCAGAGATGATCTCCTTTCACCTGGACGTGGTGAGCGCCGAAGGAAAACTGTTTTCCGGTCGCGTACAATCCGCTCAGGTATCAGGCTCCGAAGGTGAGTTGGGTCTCCGCCACGGTCATGCTCCGTTGCTGACTGCCATCAAGCCGGGCTTGGTCCGCTTGGTGAAGCAGAACGGAACTGAAGAGGTGCTGTACATCTCCGGCGGTATGCTGGAAGTACAACCTGAATCCGTGACCGTGCTGGCGGACACCGCGATTCGTGCTGACGACTTGGATGAGGCGAAAGCCCAGGAAGCCAAGCGCGCAGCCGAAGAGCGGATCCACAGCTCCCATGGTGATATCGACTACGCCCAGGCCGCCACCGAGCTGGCCAAGGCGATGGCTCAACTGCGAGTCATCGATATCGTCAAAAAGAATTACCGCTAATAACGGTGATGTAAAAAGCGACCTTCGGGTCGCTTTTTTTTTACCCGTTGGATAGACTCCGCCGAGTATTTCTCATGTTCCAAAGGCCAATTTATGTCCCTCAACGTCGTGATCCTGGCTGCGGGTAAAGGTACCCGTATGCGTTCCGTTCTGCCCAAGGTACTGCACCCGGTAGCCAACAAACCCATGGTTTCCCATGTGATCGATACTGCCCGTCAGGTCGGTGCCGAGCAGCTGCATCTGGTTTATGGCCACGGTGCCGAGCTGCTGAAAGAGCGGATCGTGGCGGCCGATGTCAACTGGGTGCTGCAGGCGCAGCAGCTGGGGACCGGTCATGCCGTCGCCCAGGCGATCCCGTTCTGGAAGGATGAAGACGACGTGCTGGTGCTCTACGGCGATACCCCGCTGATCCAGCCCGAGACCCTGCAGCGACTGCTGGCTGCCAAGGCTGAAAACGGGATGGCACTGCTGACCGTAGTGCTCGACAACCCGACCGGCTATGGCCGTATCGTCCGTGAAAATGGTCAGGTAGTCGGCATCGTCGAGCAGAAGGATGCCAATGCCGAACAGCTGCTGATCCGTGAGGTGAATACCGGCGTGCTGGTGGCCAACGGAGGTCAGTTGCGCAGCTGGCTCTCCCGTCTGGACAACAAGAATGCTCAGGGCGAGTTCTACCTGACCGACGTGATCGCCATGGCGCACGCCGATGGCTGCCCGATCGCAGCGGTCCATCCGGAGCGCGCCGCTGAAGTGGAAGGGGCCAACAACCGGGTGCAGCTGGCTGCCCTTGAGCGCAGTTACCAGCAGATGCAGGCCGAGAAGCTGATGATCGCCGGTGCCACCCTGATTGACCCTGCCCGCTTTGATCTGCGCGGAACCCTCGAGATCGGTGAAGAGGTGGTGATCGACGTCAACGTCATCATCGAAGGCAAGGTAACTCTCGGCAACCACGTCCGTATCGGTGCCGGTGCCGTGCTGAAGGATTGTGTCATTGGCGATCACACCGAAGTGAAGCCCTACTCCATCGTTGAAGGGGCTCAGGTGGCGGATCAGTGCTCGGTCGGCCCGTTTGCCCGTCTGCGCCCGGGTGCCGTGCTGGAGCAGGATGCCCACGTCGGCAACTTCGTCGAGATGAAGAAGGCTCGTCTGGGAGTTGGTTCCAAATGTGGCCATCTCACCTATCTGGGGGATGCCGAGGTGGGTGCCAAAGTGAATATCGGTGCCGGTACCATCACCTGCAATTACGACGGCGTGAACAAGTTCCAGACCATCATCGAGGATGACGTGTTCGTCGGTTCTGATACCCAGCTGGTGGCGCCGGTGCGCATCCGTAAGGGTGCGACCCTGGGGGCGGGTTCTACCATCACCAAGGATGTGGCCGAGAATGAGCTGGTGATCACCCGGGTGCCCCAGCGCCACATCAAGAACTGGGCTCGCCCGGTCAAGAAGAAGTGATGCCCGATCAATAAAATAGAACCGGCGCCTGATGGCGCCGGTTTTTTTGGCTTATGACTGATGGTTGGTGTCACTGGTCGATGACTGGGGGGCCGCCCATGTGGTCGCGGGTGCGCTGTAGTCCATCACCTGATACCAGTCGAGCTTGCGGGTCAGCAGCATGATCAGTGCCAGAGTGGCGAACAGCAGCAGGGCGCCGAGCAGCAGAGCAATCTCTTCGGCTTGCAGCAGGCTGTAGAGGATGGCATAGACCAGCCCGAGCAGCGCTGCGAAGCCGATCCCCTGCTTCGTGCCGCCCAGCACATGACTGAGATAGAAGCCGTTGAGCAGCACGCTGGCCAGCGCGGCTACCAGATAGGCCCAGCCAAAGCCGAGGTGCTCGGTCAGGGCCAGCAGCACCAGATAGAAGATAGCCAGCCCCATGCCCACCAGCGCGTACTGGATCGGGTGGACCCGCAGCCCCTTGAGCAGCTCGAACATAAAGAAGCTGATAAAGGTGAGGCCGATGAAGAGCAGGGCATATTTGGCCGCCCGTTCGTTGAGCTGATAGTGATCCACCGGCTGCACCAGACTGACGCTGAAGCTGGGCAGATGTTTGGAGGCGCTTTGGATCATGTCAGGGAACTGATTCTCCATATCTGTGGCAAACCAACTTGTCTGCCAGTCAGCATTGAAACCTTGATCTTTTACTGTACGGGTGGTTGGCAGGAAATCGCCCAGGAAGTTGGGGTGGGGCCAGTTACCGGACAAGGTTAGTTTGCTGTCACGACCGACCGGAATCAGGGTGAATTTTTCCATACCCTGTAGGGAAATCTTTATATCGAACCACCCTCCTTGCTGTTGTTTGGTGGTTAGCGGGACATGCACGCCGGATCGGTTGCCAAGCCGTGCACCGGGGGTGACAGTCAGTAGCTCGTTGGCGAAGGTGATGGTTGGTATCTGAATGATGCCTCGAGCGTCGGAGACGATGAGGCTGAGATAGGGTTGGCCGGGTATGCTGTCACGTGGTGGCTGCCAATCAGGGATCGCTGGTAATTGGCCGGTTAGAGTGACGTTAGCCTGATACAGCTGGGCTTGGTAGATCCCCAGTTTGCGTGGCGTTACTTCCATATTCGCTGTGGCCGTTAACTGTTCTGGCAACAGGTAGCGATAGCGTGTCTCCACCTCTCTCCGAGTGTCCTTGCCATTGGTCAGGATCAGCTCTCTTGTATATGGGAGGACAATTACGGGGCCTATTAGGCGCTGCGGTCCACTCGTACTGGCCATTATCTGTTTGATGGCCTGACTGCGGTAAGCCTGACGCTCCCGGTTCAGCTCCATGATGGATTGCACCGGCACCATCAACAGCAGGCTGAGCAACAGCAGCAGAAATATCTTGTGGGTGAATATCTGTTTGACCATGACACGTCTCCTTGTTGGATGGAGTGAGTCTGTCAGTCCGGCGTGAAGTGGTGATGGGCTTGTGTGAAGTGGCGGTGAACTGTTGAAAAACGGCGCCATCAGACGCCGTGGGATTGTTCAGGGGCGGGAGCGCACCAACCGAGCGGCTTGTGCGAAACGATCGGTGTGGCCGTCGATGAGTCCGTGCATAAAGTCGATGTAATAGACCAGTTCCGGCATCTCCTCAATGGAGCTGGAGGTCCAGTAGGGGGCTGAATTTTCCCCGTTGTCATGGATATCGGAGAAGAAGCGCGGGTCTGTCATCGGCGCCCGGCAATTTTCGTCGAGCAGGGTGAAGAGCTCCTCGATGGTGGGGAGTCGCCACCCCTCGCCAAGGCGGGCAGCTTCATCTTTGGCTTCAAGCAGCGTCAGCAGGGCCGGTGTGCCCACGCACCCTTTCCCCTCCAGCCACTGGCTGCCGAGGCTGCACGCCTGCCATTCGAGGTGGTTGAGCCGATCATGGATGACTTCTCCCTGCCGCGTCAGGCGGTCGGAGAGATCACAGGCAGCAAGCGCCATGCTGGCCGGAAGCCAGAGCAGCAATAGAAATAATTTCATGTTTGTCTCGTTTACGAATGGCGGTCAGCCCGTCGCTGGTGGGCTGACCGTGGTTATCGGGGTTTATCTGGCGGGAAGCGAGATCACTGCTTTTTAAGTTGTGCAGGCAGGGCGGCCAGCACCTCTTCTTTAGCCTTGAGAGAGGCGAACTGCTTGCCTGGCTTTTGCACCACGGTATGGACGAAGATCAGCTGCTTGCCCGGTTTGCTGGCCCATCCGACGAACCAGCCGATCTGCTGATCGCGGTTGAGGCTGCCATCCAGCTTCTTCGGGTAGCCCATGCCGGTTTTGCCGTGGATCTGCCAGCCGTCGATCTCGCTCACCTTGAGGATATTGGCGGTGTATTGCAGGGTTTGCGCCGAGACCGGCAGCTTGCCGCTGAGCATCTTGCCGAGGACGCGAGCCTGATCCTCCGGGCTGATGGCGAGGCTGGTGCTGAGCCAGGCCTGGGTCAGGCCGTCATGTTTGCCCGGATTGCCGGAGAGATCCCGATTGCCGTAGTCGAAGCGGTCGACATATTGCTGGAAGCGCTCCATCCCCAGCCATTCGGTGATCTGCTGGGAGAACCAGACCACCGAGTAGGTTTCCCAGCGGCGCGGGGTAGTGGTTTCGCGCCAGGCGGGTAGCCAGCCGTCATAGCTAGGCTTGTAGGGCAGCGCCGGATGCTCTTCATCCACCAGAAAGCCACTGTCATAACCCATCAGTGCCAGCGGGATCTTGAAGGTGGATGCGGGCGGCAGCTGGCTGGAGCAGTCCCCTTCGCTGGAGAGGGTCTGACCGTTGCCATCGGCATAGAGAAAGCAGCCGCTGGCGGCGGAGGCCGGCATTGCGCAGAGCAGACCGGTAGCCAGCAGGCCGGAAAGAAGCAGGCGAGACATGGGGCGATTCCTTGGGTTGATAAGTGAAAGAGCGGCAGGATAGCGCCGCTCTGTGTGGTGAATGTGAAGTGGCCGTTGCTAGATGAGCGGCAGCCAGAATTCGGCGATGGCGCCACCTTCCGGCCGGTTGGCGAGGGTCAGACGGCCGCCATGCTGGTGGGCCACCTCATGGGCGAAACTGAGCCCGAGACCACTGCTCTTGCCCTTGTCGGGGCGTGGCAGGGAGTAGAAGCGCTCGAAAATCCGTGGCAATGCGTAGTCGGGAATGCCGGGGCCGCTGTCGGTGACCCGAAAACAGTAGCCATCCTCCTGCTGGGTGCCGCTGAGAGTGACGCTGGAGCCTGCCGGTGAAAAGTCGATGGCGTTGTCCAGCAGGTTGCCGATGGCCTGCTCCACCAGCAGCGGGTCCCACTTCTGTTTCGGCGCGCTGGCCAGCTCGGCCATCAGCGCTACCTGCCGGCGCTGGGCGATAATCTGGCGGGCATCGAGCGTCCGCTTGCCGAGCCCGGCTGGCTCTACCGCTTGCCGATCCAGCCCCTGCCCCGACTCCAGCCGCGCCAGTTGCAGCATTCGCTCGATCAGCTGCTGCATGCGGGCGCTCTCCTGATTGATGTTGCCGATAAAGCGCCTGGCCACCTCGGGGGGCGGCGTTTCGGCCAGGATCTCCCCTGCCCCGCGAATGGCGGCCAGCGGGCTCTTCAGCTCGTGGGTCAGGCTGTGGACATAGCCCTCGATATAGCTCTTGCCATCGAGCTGGTGGCGCATGGTCTCCAGTGAGCGGCCGAGCCGATCCAGCTCGACGGTGTGCAGCCGTGGCAGCGGTGCCGCCTCCCCCTTGCTGACCGAGTCGGCATAGTGCACCAGCTTGCCGATGGCGCGGTTGAGCCACCACACCAGCAGGCTGCCGATCAGCAGCGAGATGAGCAGCATCTGGCCGCCGGCCCGCAGCAGCTCCTGTTCCCCCCGCTCGATGGCGGGCATCAGGGTGCGATTGGGTTTGGCGACGGTGAGGGAGCCGATGATCTCGGCCCCCTCCCGCAGCGGCGCCGCCACATACATGGTCGAGCTGGCGGCATCGTCGGGATCGGTGCGGGTGCTGCGGGCGCCATATTGGCCGCGCAGGGTGCGGTAGACATCGTTCCAGCGGGAATAGTCTTTGCCCAGATCCGTGCCGTCGGAGTCGTAAATCACCATGCCCTTCTGGTCAGTGACATAGATGCGGTACTCCGCCTGCTGCTTGAGGTGGCCATCGATCATCGCATTGATGGGATTCTGGTTGAGGCGGGCGAAGGCGCTGGCCAACCGCCCGTTCATCATATTCCCCTCTTGCAGATCATCGAGGGCGAGCGGCGCCAGCAGCTGGGTCATGTCTACCAGAGTATCCTCGGTGGCGCTGCGCACCCCGGGTTTGATCTCCTCGACGAAGATCTCCAGCACGAACCAGGCGGCCAGCGCGAAGATCAGCAGCAGGCCGCACAGCAGTTGCAACCCGAGTCTCATGCCAGCTCCAGGCTGTAGCCCAGCCCGCGATGGGTGAGGATCAGGTTGGCTTCTGGATCATGTTCGCGCAGCTTGGCGCGGATGGTCTTGATATGGGTATCGACGGTGCGATCCAGACTCTCCTCGGCATCCTGCCACACCAGATCCATCAGCTGCTGGCGGGAGTAGACCCGCCCCGGCGCCAGCATCAGGGTCTTGAGCAGCAGATATTCGTAGCGGGTGAGGGCCAGCGGCTGGCCGCGAAAGTGAATGCGGGCACGCTCCTCATCCAGCACCAGCAGGGCGCTGGGTTGGGGAGCGACGGGTTGGCTGCGGCGCAGGATGACCCGCACCCGGGCGCACACTTCCCGTGGCGAGAAGGGTTTGGCCACATAGTCGTCGGCACCGATCTCCAGTCCGATCAGCCGGTCTATCTCCTCGCTGCGGGCGGTGAGGAACATCAGGGGGATATCGGTCAACGCCCTCACCTGCTTGCAGAGTTCGAAGCCGCTGATGTCGGGCAGCCCCACATCGAGGATCAGGAAGTCGGGTCGCGTCTGTTCCAGTCGTGTCAGCAACTGTTGGCCCAACATGAACCACTCCACCTCGAACCCGTCGGTCTGCAGGGCATAAATCAGGGTGTCGGCGATGCTGGCCTCATCCTCCACCAGCCAGATGACTCTCTTTTGCATGGCATCCTCGTCGCAAATTGGCACCCCATTCTGGCATCGAACCAAATCGGATCCTATTTGCTGTTTTATTTTTCCGAAAAAGGGGCTAATATTTCGATGTTCTTTCGAATCGAAACTTAAAAATGACTAAACGTAATACTCAACAACGCCGACACACCATAGTGACCCTGGTACAAGAGCAGGGTGAAGTGAGCGTCGACGCCCTCGCCAAACACTTTTCTACCTCCGAAGTGACTATCCGTAAAGATCTGGCGGTACTGGAGACCGGCGGTCTGCTGCTGCGCCGTTACGGTGGTGCCGTTCCCTTGCCGAACGAGATGGTGGTCGAGGTCAACCCTGAACAAGTTTCGAACCGAAAGTTAGCTATTGCCCGTGCGGCGGCCGAGCGGCTGCGTGATCACAACCGCGTCATCATCGACAGCGGCAGCACCACCAGCGCCATGATCCCCATGCTGGGCAACAAGCGCGGCCTCATCGTGATGACCAACTCTCTCAATGTGGCCGGTGCCCTGCGCGAGCTGGAAAATGAGCCCACCCTGTTAATGACCGGTGGCACTTGGGACCCTCACTCCGAATCCTTCCAGGGGCAGGTGGCGGAACAGGTGCTGCGCTCCTACGACTTTGACCAGCTCTTTATCGGTGCCGACGGCATCGACCCGGAGCGGGGCACCACCACCTTCAATGAGCTGGTGGGCCTGTCGCGGGTGATGGCCGAGGTGTCGCGGGAGGTCATTGTGATGGTCGAATCGGAAAAGATCGGCCGCAAGATCCCCAATCTCGAACTTCCCTGGTCGAGCATCCATACCCTGGTGACCGACGAGGGGCTGGCCAGCGAGGCCAGAGAACAGATTCAAGCCCAGGGGGTGACGCTTATCTGCGCCCCGGTCACTTGCTGACATCGAGCTCTGAACCATCCAACTGACTTTACGATTTGCATCTCAAGGAGAAGTGTATGTGTGGCATCGTCGGGGCTGTCGCCCAACGTGATGTGGCTGAAATTCTGGTAGAGGGCCTGCGCCGTCTGGAGTACCGCGGTTATGACTCAGCCGGTGTGGCCGTGTTCAGCGCCAACCAGCCGTTGCAGCGGGTTCGCCGTCTGGGCAAGGTGGCCGAGCTGGCCAAGGCGCTCGACGAGCAGTCCGTCCATGGTGGTACCGGCATCGCCCATACCCGCTGGGCCACTCACGGCGAGCCCTCCGAGCGCAACGCCCACCCTCACGTTTCCGAGCATATCGTGGTGGTGCACAACGGCATTATCGAGAACCACGAAGAGCTGCGGGAAGAGTTGAAGGCGCTGGGCTATGTGTTCAGCTCCGACACTGACACCGAAGTGATTGCCCATCTGGTCCATCATGAGCTGAAGAGCGCCGGCAGCCTGCTGGCCGCCATGCAGACTGCGGTGAAGCAGCTGCGCGGAGCCTACGGTACCGTGGTGATGGATAGCCGCGACGACAGCCGCGTGGTGGTTGCCCGTTCCGGTTCACCGCTGGTGATCGGCCGCGGTATCGGCGAAAACTTTATCGCCTCCGACCAGATGGCGCTGCTGCCGGTGACCCGCCGTTTCATCTTCCTGGAAGAGGGTGATGTGGCCGAAGTGACCCGCCGTGACGTGCACATCTTCGATACCAACGGCAACGCCGTGGTGCGTGAAGAGCAGGAGTCCGAACTCTCCCACGATGCCGGTGACAAGGGCGAATACCGTCACTACATGCTCAAGGAGATCCACGAGCAACCCAAAGCGATCACCAACACCCTGGAAGGGCGTCTGGGCAGCGATCACGTGGTGGTCGAATCCTTCGGCAACGGTGCACGCGCCATCTTTGACAAGGTCGAGCACGTACAGATCGTCGCCTGCGGCACCTCCTACCACTCCGGCATGGTGGCTCGCTACTGGTTCGAAGAGATCGCTGGTGTCTCCTGCGATGTGGAGATCGCCTCCGAGTTCCGCTATCGCAAATCGGTAGTGCGCCCCAACAGCCTGCTGGTGACCCTCTCCCAGAGCGGCGAGACCGCCGATACCCTAGCGGCGCTGCGTCTGGCCAAGGAATCCGGCTACATGAGCTCGCTGGCTATCTGCAACGTGCCGGGCTCCTCGCTGGTGCGTGAATCGGATCTGGCCTTTATGACCCGCGCGGGGGCAGAAATTGGAGTGGCCTCCACCAAGGCGTTCACCACCCAGCTGGCTGGCCTGTTGATGCTGGTGGCCTCGGTCGGTCACTGCCGTGGCCACCTGAGCGCCGCCGCCGAAGCCGAACTGGTCAAGGCGCTGCAAGCCCTGCCGCTGCGTATTAAAGAGAGTCTGGCGCTGGCCAAGGATATCGAAACCCTGGCCGAAGAGTTTGCCGACAAGCAGCACAGCCTGTTCCTCGGCCGTGGCAGCCAGTACCCCATCGCCATGGAGGGGGCGCTCAAGCTCAAAGAGATCTCCTACATCCACGCCGAAGCCTATGCCGCTGGCGAACTGAAGCACGGCCCGCTGGCGCTGATCGATGCCGAGATGCCCATCATTGTGGTGGCGCCGAACAACGATCTGCTGGAGAAGCTCAAGTCCAACGTGGAAGAGGTGCGCGCACGTGGCGGTATCCTCTACGTGTTCGCCGATGCCGATACCGGCTTCAAGAGCGACGAGACCATGCGGGTCATGAACCTCAACCATGTGGAAGAGGTGATCGCCCCCATCGTCTATACCGTGCCGCTGCAGCTGCTCTCCTACCACGTTGCCTTGATCAAGGGCACTGACGTTGACCAGCCGCGCAACCTGGCAAAATCGGTGACCGTCGAGTAAGTCACTCTCTTAAATGACAAAGAGCTGTATGCGAGCAATAAAGATTCATACCAAGTAATAAAGAATCATACTAAGTAATAAAGTTGCATACTAAGGCCGCCCTAGCTAAGCTCAATTTATGAGCCAATGGCTGGGCGGTTTTTTCATGGCTGGGAAAAAGTACGTCAACACCGAGTTGCAGAGTCAGAAGTGGCTACGTGAGGGGCGAGGTAGTGGCCACGGTTCTGATTACAAACCATGGCTAACTGTCAGGGACCTATCCTCTCAAGGGCGTTCACATCGTGTATTTGGCCATAAATCCCAACGAACCCACCACTTGTTGTCAGATCTGGAATTGGCTGTATTCCTGCTTTTGGAGTGGAATCGTTCAACTGTAGATATTCGTGAGCAATTTCCTCTTCGATTGGAAGATACCAAGGCCTTGGCTTTGGAGTCTGGGATAGGTCACCCATCCGTTCGCGGCGTTTTGCAAGTGATGAGTTCAGATTTCCTCGTCAACACCACTAACGCCAGCCAGCCAAAATTTGCATTGCAAGCCAAGTATGCAGAGGCACTGAGTGATGCCAGAACCATTGAAAAATTGGAACTGGAACGCCGCTATTGGTTACAAAAAGGTGTTCCCTGGTGGCTGATCACGGAGAAGGACATTCCCGGCGTGGTTACGCAAAACATCAGTTGGCTCTATCCGGCACAACGGGATGAGATAGAGATTGATGTCCTGATGGAGCGAGCTGCGTTTTATCAGCATCACTTTCAGAATGCTCCAAGGAGAAGCGTAATTGAGGTGGCCAAACAGCTGGATACGGCCTATCAGCAACCCATAGGGCAATCATTATTGGAGATTAGGCAGCTACTGGCTCAGCGCTGTTTCCTGTTCGACATTTTGACACCTGTGACCAAGTTGAAAGCCGGGGATTTGCAGTTAGAAAATATTGAGGCGATGTCAGGAGCGTTACGTGTTTCGAATCAATGAGGTTATCTGTGTTGAAGGTGTGACCTACCGCATTCTGGCTGAACAGCAGGATGAAATAGTCTGGATTTCTCTGGATGACGAGTCGGCTTTTCCTTCACTGATCTCTCGACAGGTATTGCTGGATGCTATCGATAATGAAGTACTGCAACGGAGCGAAGACCCCTATACCAAGCTTTACTACGCACAGCCCGATGAGGGAACAAAGGCAAGAGAGCTGCGTGATAAAAATTACCAGCTTATCCAACCGCTGATAACCAATCCAGAATGTCTTTTTCCCAGGGCCAGAACAAGAGCGGTAAATGAGATTGTCTCCACTCAAAGATCAACAAAACAGACTCTTTACCGGTTAGTCCGTCGTTATTGGCAGCGGGGGCAGACGCCGAATGCTCTTTTACCTGATTATAAAAACTCAGGCGCGAGGGGAAAGAAGAGGGTTTCAAAGGGTGGAAAACTTGGTCGTCCAAGACAGATGGTAGCGGGGGCCGGAGTCGTCGTTGATGAGCATATAGAACGACTTTTTCGTACTGCTATAGAAAAACACTATCTGATCAACAATGGTAAATCGTTCGTTGAAACTCACAATCGTTTCAAGGGGATGTATCAAAACTATAACCCAAGTGTTCCAGAATCGGAGTTTCCTACTATTTGGCAGATGAAACACTTCTTCAAGAGGGAATACTCCCAGGTTGAAAAACTGCAGAAGAGAATCAGCAAGATAGATTACAACAAGGATATCAAGCCATTACGGGCAACAGCGAACACGCAAGCCCTCGGCCCCGGGTCCCGATATGAGATTGATGCAACGATAGCCGATATCTATCTGGTTTCCGATAGCGACCGACAAAACATTGTGGGTCGGCCTATTGTCTATATGGTCATTGATGTGTTTAGCCGCATGGTAGCCGGTTTTTACATCGGTTTTGAGAATCCCTCCTATGTGGCAGCAATGCAGACTCTGTCGATGGCCATGACTGACAAGATCAAGTTTTGCCAACAGTTTGGTATAGAGATTGATGAATCTGACTGGCCGGTTGCAGGTATCCCAGATGCCATATTAGCTGATCGGGGCGAATTGCTGGGTTGCCAGATCGAATCTCTGGAAAAAAGCTTCTCTACCCGGATTGAGAATACCCCCCCTTTTAGAGGTGATTGCAAAGGCATAGTCGAGCGTTTTTTCAGAACCATACAGGCGGTATTCAAACCTTTTGCTCCCGGAGTTGTGTCTGGCACCACAATAAAGAAACGGGGAGGAAAGGATTACCGGTTGGATGCGATGCTTAATATCCATGAGTTCACATCCATCATTCTGTCAGCCATCTTGTTTCACAACCGATACCACGTGCTTGCAACCTATGATCGCGATATCGATATGCCTACCGATTTGCCTATGACGCCATTATCGCTATGGAACTGGGGATTGCAGCATAGGTCTGGGCGGTTACGGATGGTTCCGGAGGATGCTCTCCGGGTTAGTTTGCTGCCGAGAACTCTGGCGACTATCTCACCTCTGGGGCTCCGCGTCTTTGGTGTGTATTACACCTGCCAAGAAATACTCAAAATGGGGTGGTTGCATAGGGGCAAGGATGTCTCTAGGCCAGAATCAGTAGAGGTTGCTTATGATCCAGCTGTTGCTGATGTTGTCTATTTGCTTCCTCGACAAAACAGCGCTGAATATTGGGTATGTGGATTAACCGATCGTGCCCGAGAGTTCCGTGGTTGTTCTTTCTGGGATGTATGGTTAATAACCAAACAACAGAAGGTCGTTGTGGCGGAGGGTAAGCTGGTTGCTGATCGTGAGAAGCGAAAAGCTGATGACCTGATTGACTCAAAAATTAAGCAAGCAAAAGCCCACGTGCAAGCTGAATATTCACCAGAAGCGTCAGATCGTCAGCGGATTGCCGCTATCAGGGGTAATCGAGCCAAGGCGAAGGACGAGGAGAGAAAACGCGCCGAGCCGGTTACAACATCCGAGCCATCAGCAGTGCCTGCAACCGTGATACCTCTTTCCCCAAGTACCGATGACTATAAGTATCCGGATTATATCGATGAGCTCTTCAAGGATGACTAGATGGTATTACCAGCCAATATGGCCAAAGCCGTATACAACGACCCAAGCATAGAACAGTACCGTGGCAATCCTCTGATAGAGGCGTTGCCACCTATCATGACCACACAGCAGATAAAGCAGGGGTTAAGCGGCTCCATCAAGTTTGATCCAAAGGATATCTATGTAGACGGCCCTTGGCGTGTTCATGTGATATCCCAGTTACTGGATGACTTTTTCCAACCGATAAGCCGCCACTTACAGTTGGAGTCAAAATTATCCATTATGATCCGGCAGGGATATGTCGGACGTAACCTTAGTGATGGTTCTTTGAATGCTCATCTGCAAAATGGCTATGAGCGGGTTATGTCCGGCGAGCTGAATGTTTTTCGGTTCGAGCAGGTTAAATCGACTGCTCGCAGCCTTTCTCTGATCGGGTGTTCTGGATCAGGGAAAAGCAGCACTATCAACCGGATATTGGCGACCTACCCTCAGGTGATCTACCACGAGCAATACAACTTTACCCAGATTGTCTACTTGAAGCTGGATTGCCCCCATGATGGTTCACTGAAAAGCCTGTGTCATCATTTCTTCAGGGCTATCGATGCGGTGCTGCATACCGACTATGAACGCAAGTATGCACTCAAGCGCCATAGTGTTGAGACGTTGATGGCTTTGATGAGCCAAATCGCCAATGTACATGCAATTGGGGTGCTGGTTATCGATGAGATTCAGCATCTCAGTATGAGTCGTTCC
The DNA here is from genome assembly GCF_040908355.1 of Aeromonas sp. R2-2. Taxonomy (NCBI): domain Bacteria; kingdom Pseudomonadati; phylum Pseudomonadota; class Gammaproteobacteria; order Aeromonadales; family Aeromonadaceae; genus Aeromonas; species Aeromonas sp. R2-2. Next base: position 103,257 of record NZ_JBFODQ010000046.1, read on the forward strand.
GGCGGGGTGGAGAAGATGCTCAACTTCTTCGTGACGTTGGTGAATGTGATTGGCTTGCCTGTTGTCATGGTTGGCACACCCAAGGCGAGAGCTATTTTTGAAATGGATTTGAGATCGGCAAGGCGTGGAGCCGGTTTTGGGTCATTGCTCTGGGAGCCTATGCAGGCAACCAAACCAAGTTTTGATCCGGAAACCAATCAGCCCAAACTCACGGAGTGGATGGCCTTCACCGATAAGCTTTGGCAATTCCAATGGCTACAACGACGAGAGGAAATCTTGTCTGATGAGGTACGGGAATGCTGGTTCGAGCTGTCTCAGGGGGTGTTGGATATAGTGGTAAAACTCTTTGTTCTTGCCCAGTTACGAGCCATTGCCACCCGTATTGAACGGATCACCCCTCAGTTGTTGCGACAGGTTTATGAGGATGAGCTCAAGCCTGTTCATTCCATGTTGGCGGCTTTACGCTCCAGAGATCCTGAGTTAATCGCCAGATATTCGGACCTGAGTATCCCGGACATAGACAAAAAGATCCTGGCGTTGAGTACCAAGATTGATGAGGCAAAAGCTTCTCAGGACTCACATCAGAATCGTTATGGTAGCAATGAGCAGACCATCCGCTTGCATAACCTGCTTGTGGGAATGGACTGTCATTCTGAATTGATTGTGCCGTTAATTGAACGCGCTTTTAGCTCATATCCCAATCTGTCCGTCAGAGAGTTGATGCCCATTGTTCTTGATTGGTACAACCCGGATGAAAAGCCAGAGAAAAAGACTAAGCCCAAACTTGCTGGCATTGGGCAGAAGGAGTGGCACACGCTGCACTCCGATGACCTGCGTTTCAAATTTTCCCAATGTGGCAAGGGCAACCACCTCTACCCTGTATTCAAGAAAGCTGGGCTCACCTTCGATGTGGATGATTGGTTGAGAAGGATGGGTTAGCCGTGCTGAACTTTCCGGTTCCCTATCCCGATGAGCTGATTTACAGCTTGGTGGCCAGAGCCGGAATACATCTGGGGTTAACCAGCCCCAAGCAGTTGCTGGATGAGGTTTTTGCAAACCGGCATGTCATTGCAACGGTTGATCTGCCCAATCATCTGGCACCTCTGGTCCAATTATTACCGGAGAGTATGGGGCTCGATGTCGCTCGTTTGGCTTATCTGAATACGCTATTTCCTCTTTATGCCCCATTTACCACTGAAGAGCGCAGGCGTTACTGTCTTGAGCAGATGGGCGGGGATTCGCAAGGCGCCATTCATCTGATCCTGGGGGTAGCTGCATCCCGAATTAAACAGTCTCACGCCCTGCGCTACTGTCCGCAATGTTTGCAAAATCAGCGCAGTGCCCATGGTGAATACTACTGGCAACGGCAATGGCAGGTGATGGGGGCTGATTGTTGTCTGGTGCATGGTGGGTTACTGGAGGCCAATATTGAGCGCCACGCCTATCATCGCCACCAGTTTGTTGCGGCCTCTCCTTTGGTTTGTCCCCTATCGTCCCAGCCTGTAGCGGATGTGCATGCCATTCGGATCACTCGCCAAGTGACTGCTCTGTTGCAACGGCAACCTGATACTTCGCCCTCATTTTCGCAATGGAGTGCTTTTTACCATCAGCTCGCCAATCTGGTGGGTTGTGCTAAGGCGAGGCATGTAAATCATCAAACTATCCATGAACTTGTCATGGCTCGCTGGTCGGTTTATTGGCTAGAGCAGCATGGATTGGCGCTTAATAACGATTCGGGTAATTGGTTGCAGGCTATCTTTCGCAAGCACCGAAAATCTTTCAGCTATCTGGAACATATCGTTGTCCTGGATAGCCTGTTGCCCGATTCTTGGGACATGGACACAGTGCTGGGTGAGGTGCTGAGTATTCCAACTGGCATTCATGCTTTTCATCCCTGTCCTCCAGATAAAAAGAGCTCCCTATCGGCAGGGTATCGAGCCAGATGGCAGCAGTTGCTGGAAAGCCATGGGGTGAAGCAGGCCCGTTTATATCATCAGGCGCTATATGCTTGGTTGTACCGTCATGATCGTCGTTGGCTTCTGGAGTTTAACAGACAGAACTACCAGAGCAGTGTTAGAGAAAATCAGCGGGTCAATTGGCCACAAAAGGACCGTGTAACTTGCCGCCAGTTACTCAAAATCCTCAATGTGCATGAGCTGAGTTTAGATTGTCCCCGGCTATCTAGGCGATGGTTTCTATCAGAGCTTTCATCAAGCGCGATGATTGAGAAGAACCTCAGCAAAATGCCACTTACAAGCTTGTTTTTGCAGAGATATTGTGAAGATATAGCTGATTATCAGATTCGTCGTTTGGCTCTTGCTGCCAGATTGCTGGTGCAGAATGGGCATTCATTGCGCCGGTGGCGACTTCTTCGTTTAGCTGGATTGAGTGATGAGCGATTAACCTCGCTGGCTGATGACCTATTGCGAGATGTGTTGGGGAATTGATGCAGGATATCCGTTTTGAAAAGGTGTCTGACGATACCACCATCTTGGCGATAGGTTCGCTTTTTCGACGGATTGATAACTCCCAATGGGGAATCAATCTGGATCTTTCTCCCAAGGCAGCAACTGCTTCATTGAGGCTCTCGAATATCCCGGTTCTGGCCCGTAAGAGAGTATTGAACCCGACTCAGGATCATAAGCCTGCGGGGTATCATCTCGTTTTTACTATCGATAACACGGGAACTTGGCAAAGAAAGAAACTGGGTGATTACCCGGTTGCGTCGACGGTTCGTGCTATGGACAAGCGCCAACACTGTTTCTGTTTTCTTGCCAATGACATAGAGATTTATCTTCCCCAAATGGAATTGGCGCGAGCGCTGTTGTTGCATGATGGTTACCTCTCCCGTTCAGCGTTGGATCCGGATTGTCTAAGAAGTGAGTTTTCGATTGAACACGTCAGTCCCGATGTTGCCCGGGTGAATGTGTTGCCTTCCTCCAGCTATCCGCTCAAGTCTCTTGATGACTATGAGTCGCGGCGCCTATTGAGTTGGATCTTGATCGATCCGGACGCCCGAGCCTCCTATGAGAGCATCGGTCACTATCAGAAGCTGAACGGTTATGAGAAAGGGGGGTACCGGCAATGGGAGTTCGAGTTTACTCCCCCGCCTTTGCAGTTAGTCTCTTTTGAGGTCAGGGGCCGGTTTGATAAACAAACCAGAAGCATGCTGGTTTACGAGATTGCCAGTCTGAAAAATATTAAGGCTGCTATCCCAGATGAGGTCCAGTTTTTCCATCCCAAGCTGCGGGAGTATGTACGTGGGGAGGGGGAAGGTTCGGTGCGCTTGGTAGGTGAACGTCCTCATATTCACTCGGTGCATGATGGTGTGGAAGCCAACGCGGATACCTCACCAGTGTTATTACGGGCGCCAGCCGTAGTCTTTGAGTTTTCCAAGGCCTTCAATACACGCAAGGTTGCCGAGAAAAAGCAGGAGGGCGCAAAGGGCAAGGCTGATGAAGAGTTAGGAGCTCCGGCTTCAGCCGATGTCAGTACAGAGGAGTCAGTTGTTGGCGGTGTGCTGCCCTGCGCCGAGTGGACTGCCGAATCGGACGAAACTGATGATCTGCACCTCTACGCCAACAAGTTTGATTGCTTTGGGACAATGCTGGATCAGTTGGTCACAGCTCATGGTTGCGTGATTAGATCCAAGCAACTGCGCAAGTTACCAAAACTCTATCGATGCAATCGGCATCTGCTTCTGGATGGTAATCCGAGATGCCTGGCTGTTGTCGAAGTCGAGTCGCAGAACCGGATTTTTCATATCCTTGAAGTGGATACCTCTGATGGGATCTGCTCCTTATCAACCCAATTATTGAGGCTGACATCGCAGCAGGGGTGGCAGGAGCAGCTGAGATTATTGGAAGAAGAGTTAACTCAGAAATCACTGCACTGGCCAAGCAAGCGGCTGAATGAGCTGTGTGGCAAAGATTGTTATTCCAGTATTCCTCATCCACAGACTAAGTCAACGGACAAGGGAAAGTTGCAGATGGAATCAATAGAATGTTGGTCGTCCAGGTTTTACAGCTGGATGACTAGAATGGGATAGTGTTTTATGTGATTGATTTTTAATCATTATTTATCACTCCATTTTGGATGACCAAGCAGACAGATGCGTCCTTTGGGGAGAGTCCAGTTATATTTTGATACCTAAATCTCAGTCTTGGCTTCATATGAGATCTGGTGGCGTTTTTGGTGGTTTTTTTCTGGTTTTGGGTGGGCAGATCAACTGTTTTTGGTGGCACTTTTGCCTGTTTTGGTGGCAGTTTTTGGTCTCTTGCTTTACCATGTTGAGGTGTATTTTTGATTTACAGGCCACAAAATGGAAGATAATGTTATTTTAGGTTTAGTCGACGCCGCCCTGAAAGGGGATAAAGCTGTAGCTCAGATGGCTGTTCGTAAACTTGCTTCCAAGATTAGAACGACAAATAGTTCATTATATGAACAGGTATCGGAGAGGCTGGCTGTGGGGGCCTTGAGAGGCCTTCCTCAAAAAAATCGTCCATTACCTGTTGACTCAGACAGTCGACAAAGTTTAGTTCGAGTTGAGGATCCTGTTTTTATAGATAAAGCACCGATTCACTCAGAAGAGATTAATGTATTATTTGAACAGGTTTTATTAGAAAGGAAATATTTTGATGCATTACTTTCCGAAGGATTACAGCCAACAAAATCTATAATTTTTCAGGGGCCTCCTGGCGTTGGTAAAACAATGTCTGCCCGTTGGCTTGCCAGTAAGTTGGGGCTGCCTCTTCTAGTTCTGGATTTGGCTACTGTGATGAGCAGTTTTTTGGGGAAAACAGGTAGCAACGTAAGATCAGTGCTAGAACACGCAATGTCATTCCCTTGTGTGCTTTTACTAGATGAATTTGATGCAATTGCTAAAAGACGTGATGATGATAGAGAGCTGGGGGAGTTGAAGAGACTGGTGACAGTACTTCTTCAGACGATTGATGAATGGCCATCAACATCATTGCTTGTTGCTGCGACAAATCACGGTGAACTACTCGATCCTGCTATTTGGCGAAGATTTGATATGGAAGTTTCTTTTGGAATGCCATCTCAATCTATGATAAAGAAATATCTGCAAGAATATTGGCCAGATATTTTTGATAGCAAAGTTTGGAGTGTTGATTCATTTGAAGGAATGTCTTTTAGTAATATTGATCGTGAGTTAAAACAAGCTAAAAGAGAGCGAGTTATATCTGCTATCTCATTAAGAGAACTAGCTGGGGATGTGCATATAGGTTGTTTTGAAACATTAAGCATGGAAGACAAAAAATCTATGGCTTTTAAATTGCACTCCCAGGGGTTATCTCAACGTGTTATCGCGAGTAAATTAAATATTAGTCGACCTACAGTAAAAAAAGCAATAGAAGATTTGTCACGGAATAAGGGGATGAAATGAAAAACTTCATGATTGGTTATGGTGAGACATTAACAAAAAGTGTAACCATAAACTCAGGTTCTGGTCCCAAAAAGCATCCATATACCTTTTCAGAAGCTCGATCTTTATTTGTAGATAATTTAACGAAAGTACTTAATGAAATTGATAATAAACCAATAATTCAATCTGCTAATGGCGAATTCGTTATTAAGTTTGTGCAACATCCATCATATCTCGCAAAATCTTATTACCCAAATAAGTTTTTTAAGCGATTTGGTGTTAAGGATGTTGGTTCTCGCTCGGTAAAAATAAAGCCAAGAAAATGGGCTGTTACAAATCACCCAGAAGAAGGATTGGCGTCCTGTATCTTCGTGTCAGGTCGGCGGAATCAGTTTGAGGCCATGTTGAATAGTATAAGGTATGATGATTTACCTGAAACAACAAAAACAGCCATAAGAACGTTTGAGCAGGTAAGTACAATCAGTATTAATGAGAAAGTTAAAAACATTGAACTTGGCTCAGAAAAATTAAAGCTAGAAGTGGTTTTGCATGCATCAGTACATGATGAGTATATTAGGAGCTCTTTCAATGGATATTCTGAGTCTTTAGGTGGGGTTGCTGATTGGGATCGCGCAAAAGTTGTCGGTGGATTGACGTTCCTGCCAGTAGCTATACATAAGGGTTGCGAATTAAGTTTAGCAGAGTTTTCACACTTAAGAGCATTGAGAAGCATGCCTAAGTTGAGGTTTAACAAACCAGAAATAATGCGAAAAACTATTAATGATGATTTTTCACTACCAGACTTCAAACCTCTTAATAATGACTTTAAAGTTTGCATTTTTGATGGTGGGATTGGGAGTAATCATTTACTCTCTCAGTGGGTAAATGAGAATGTTCCTTCTGATGTTATAAGTAGCCATCCAAGTTTACTTGCTCATGGTAGTGAAGTTTGTTCGACGTATTTATTTGGTCCTTATAATTCCAAGAATAAGGTTTTCGATGAACCATATACAACAGTAGATATTGTGAGGGTTCTGTCTGAAAGTGATACAGATCCAGACCTTTTTGATGTTCTAACCCGTATAGAAAATGTACTTAAAACCAAACAATATAAATATGTAAATCTTAGTCTAGGCCCAAGATTAGCAATTGAGGATGACGATGTTCATGTGTGGACTTCAGTTATTGATGCTCTATTGCAAGATGGTCACTGTTTGGCAACTGTCGCTGTTGGAAATGATGGGGATTTAGAGGGTGAATATGCTCGAATTCAACCACCTAGTGATATGGTAAATTGTTTTTCAATAGGTGCATCGGATGCTGATGGTGAAAGTTGGAGTCGTGCTGAATATAGCTGCATTGGCCCTGGAAGAAGCCCTGGATTAGTCAAGCCGGATGGAGTTATGTTCGGTGGCGCGAATTCAACTTCGAAGTGCAATTCCCGATTAAAAATCAGGCTGCTTTCAGAAGTTCGTCAAAAACCACCTGTGGCTGTTTGAATCCCAAGCATTTGCGCGGCCTGAAGTTCAGCCGCTTTTCGACGGCTGACAGTGCCTCTGCTGTCACCACACTCAAATCACTGCCTTTGGGCACATATTGCCGCAGCAGACCATTGCTATTCTCATTCTGTCCCCGTTCCCATGCACTGTATGGATGCGCAAAGTACACCTGCGCTTCCAGCTCTGCTGCAACACGTTCATGTTCGACAAACTCGCTACCATTGTCAGCTGTGATGGTATGGACATGTGCCTGGTAGGGTTTCAGCATGCTGATAATGGTGTCCGCCACCGCGCTGGCTGTTTTGCTGGGAACGTATTGAACCAGGTAGAGCCGGCTCTTACGCTCCAACAGACTCACTATTGCACCGCTGCCTTGCTTACCCAACACGGTATCGACTTCCCAATCTCCCACACGGCTCCGCTCATTGACTATCGCAGGGCGTTCATCAATCGATACCGGATTGGGAATGACACTGCGTTTGCTGTTCTTACCCTTGCGATAGCGTTTGTGACCCTGACGCAGATGCCGGTATAGCGTGCCACCGTTGGCCTTGTCGCGTGCCACATAGCGGTATATCCACTCGTGGCTAACCGGGCAGTTAATCATGTCTCCAACGCCACTGATTTGCTCGGGACTCCAGTCCGCGACCAGCGCCATGCAAACAAAGTCGATGGTATCAGACGGGACAGTACGCTTCTGACTCGTCAGCCGTCGTGCCGTGGCAAGTTGGTGAGCCTGCTGCGGCTGATAGGCCTGCCCAGCACAATTACGACGAAGCTCACGACTGATAGTCGATGGATGAACCCCGAGCTGTTTGGCAATGCGGGCCTGTGACAGGCCATGGTCACGGAGGCAGGCAATCTGGTATCGTAGCCCCTCGGTCAACTGCTGGTATTTCATGGTGTATCGCTTTGTTTCTTTGGCGAGAAGAAGCGTACCCTAACTGGTAGTTGACCGCCTCTCTCCTATGCACCATGGGCATTGCACTTATTATCTGAATTCACG